>DATEHD010000165.1:0-2450 GCA_035279765.1 Candidatus Krumholzibacteriia bacterium
TTCAAATATGGCTAAGAGACCTGGATTCGGCTCTTGATAGCAGAGAGGTAGTTGGCTTTGTCCTTCGGTACGCTGTACGTCGCGAAGAAATCACCAGGGGATACGCAGACTTTAGCTGAGGTGCACTAAGCTGTCAAGCAGACAATGATGTTTGGTGTGTTAATTTTGTGTGTAGCGGCGTTTGCTATAATCGCGGCATGTCGATCGAGTTCAAGCGCCGCCGTCATCCGGGAAGCACCGAGAAGCGTCTCGAGGATCTAAACCTCGCGACAGTGTTCGACCTCTTCCCCAACAGGCATCCCTTCGAGCTGGAAATCGGCAGCGGCAAGGGTCGCTTTCTACTCGAGCGCGCGGCGAAGCATCCCGGGCGCAATTTCCTTGGCATCGACTACGCGTGGCGCTTTCTGCGCGAAGGGCATCAACGCATCGCGCAGCGCGGTCTCGAGAATCTGCGTTTCTACAAAGCCGAAGCTGGGGACGTCGTACGCATACTGATACCCGATGAGAGTGTTGATATCTTCCATATCTACTTTCCGGATCCGTGGCCCAAACGACAGCAGCGCAAACGCCGCCTGCTCACGCCGGAATTCTTCCAGCTTCTGCACCAGCGACTGAAAACAGGCGGCAGGCTCGAGCTCGCCACCGATAATTTCCAGTACCTGGTGTTCTTCAAGAAATCGCTCGTGGAAGCGGGCGATGCGCTGTGGCGTGACGTACGGGAAAGCCAGAACGAGCGCCTGCTCGACCCGGAAATCTTGACCCACTTTGAGGCCAAGTACAGGCGGGAGGGGCGTGTTCTCTATTATATAGAGCTCACCAAGTAGCATTTGGCCGAATTTCGGACCCGTTGCTATAATGCGCGGCGCATGAAGACACGCATCGACTTCGACATGGTCGCGCAGCCCGACGACTACACCTGCGGCGCGACCTGCCTCCATTCCGTCTATCGTTACTACGGAGATCGCATCGATCTCGACGATGTGATCAATGACGTCGAGCACCTCGACGAAGGTGGAACCCTCGGCGTGTTCCTCGGCTCGCACGCGCTGCGGCGCGGCTACAAGGTGAGCCTCTACTCGTACAACCTGCAGGTGTTCGACCCCACCTGGCACGCGCTCGCGCAGGAAGAGCTCGCCAACCGTCTCGTGAAACAGATGGCGGTCAAGGCGCAGCGCAAGCTCAAGATTGCTTCCAAGGCCTACGTGGAATTCATCGAGCTGGGCGGACAAATTCGTTTCACCGAGCTCTCCCCCAAGCTGCTGCGCCGTCATCTCAATGGCAACGTGCCGATGATCGCGGGCTTGAGCTCGACGTACCTCTACCAGACCGCGCGCGAATATGGCCCGCGCGGCGATTACGACGACATTCGCGGCGTCCCCGGCGGGCATTTTGTGGTGCTCACCGGGTACGACAGCGATGTCCGCGAGGTGCGCATCGCCGATCCCTACCAGAGCAACCCGCTCGCGAAGGGACGGCGTTTCTACGACGTCGGCATCAACCGGCTCATCTGCTCGATTCTTCTCGGCATTCTCACGTACGACGCCAACGTGCTCGTCATCTCGCGCGCCAGGAACCGTGCCGCCGATTGATCCGCCGATACGGGTGTGGTAGACTTTGAGGCGTACGAACGCCTTGCACTCAACTTCGAAAAAATTGGGGTGTCCGATGAAAGCGTCTCAACTGGCGCGTGGTTTGGTTTACGGCGGGCTGTTTCTCGCCACCGCCGGTATACCCTCCGCGTTTGCCACCAGCTACAACTTGTCCGGAATGCTGAGCAATCCCGGCTTCGAGTCCGGTTTGACCGGTTGGACTTACACTGGCGCCGGCGTGAACGCAAACACTTACCTCACCGATCCCGAGTGGGCGGCGCAAAGCTGGTCGTCTTCCTCGCCGTTCTACACGGATGCGAATCTGGCGCTCTACTATCCGGGCCGTCCATGGGGTCTCGATCCCGACATCACACATGTTGATCAGACAGGTGTCTCCGGCGATCCTACGACGGTCATCAGCGCTCCGGTCGGCTCGCACTTCGTCGGATCGCGGCAGGACGGCTACGAAGGCCACTACCGCCGGCTCGGCAGCGAACCGCCGCAGCCGCCGGGTGGTTTCTACGACACAAACTTTCAGGTGACGAGCTCCAACTTGCCCGCAACGTTTCTCGCGGGAGACTCGTTCACGTTGACGGTATGGGCAGTGCGTGGACGGCTGTGGCAAGACTGGGGACAGGAAAACGCCAGCTCCAGCGGAAGCGCGTCAACGATCACCGTACGGCTCACGGGGGGGACCTTCGTGACACCGGCATACGACTTCACAAACTGGGCGGCCGACGGCGTGTGGGCGCAGCAAACCTTCACGTGGACGCTGTCCGCGAACACACCGGGCATCCGCGTCGTGATCACGGGCCAGGACAAGAACCACGACCGTTTTGTCGCGGTCGATTGCAACCACGA
>DATEHD010000166.1:0-3188 GCA_035279765.1 Candidatus Krumholzibacteriia bacterium
GGCGGCATCGCCGAGATGGAAGCCGCCGGTGTCGACTTCTTCACCACCGGCAACCACGTGTGGGACAAGCGCGAGGGCATTCCGCTCCTCGAGAACCGCCCCAACATCATTCGCCCCGCCAACTATCCCGACGCGCCCGGGAAAGGGATACAATTCGTCCCCGGAACCGACGGCCGCGTTGCCGTGATGAATCTGCAGGGACGCGTGTTCCTGCCCCCGTTAGATTGCCCGTTTCGCACCGCGGACCGGCTCCTGGCCGAGCTTCCCGAGCAGACCCGGGTGGTCGTGGTCGACATGCACGCGGAAGCCACCAGCGAGAAGATCGCCATGGGGTATTATCTCGACGGGCGCGTGTCGCTGGTGCTTGGCACGCACACCCACGTACCCACGCGTGATGCACGCATTTTTCCCGGCGGCACCGGTTACGTGACCGACGTCGGAATGACGGGGTCCAACGACTCGATTCTCGGCGTGCGCAAGGACGATGTGATCGAACGTTTTCTCAATATGCGCCCGACGCGCTTTGAAGTGGCGCGCAACGACCTGCGCTGCGACTTTGTGGTCGCCGATGTCGACGCCGAAAGCGGACGCGTGCGGCGTCTCGAACATTTGCAGGCCTCGATGGAGGATGAAGCGTGAAACTGCTCGACGGAAAACTGGCGGCGGCCGCCATCAAGCAGGAGCTGGCGCGCGATGTCGCCGCCATCCAGGGGCGTAAGCCGGCTCTCGCGCTCGTGCGCGTCGGCGAAGACCCGGCGTCCAAGGTGTACGTGGGCACCAAGGCCAAGGCGAGCGAGGAAATCGGCATCGTCTCCCGCGGCGCGCATCTCGACGCCACGGTGTCCGAGGACACGCTGCTCGGCGTGCTGCGCGACTTCAACAACGACGACGATGTCGACGGCATCCTCCTGCAGCTCCCGCTTCCCAGGCATCTCGACTCCGACAAGGCGATTGCCACCATCAGCCCGGAGAAGGACGTAGACGGCTTTCATCCCGAGAGTCTCGGGCGTCTCGCCGCCGGCAACCCGCGCTTTGTGCCGTGCACGCCGCTCGGCATCCGCGAGCTGTTGCTGCGCAACGGTGTCAAGACCGCGGGCGCCAACGTGGTGGTGCTGGGGCGGAGCGTCATTGTCGGCAAACCCATGGCGCTCCTGTTCGCGCTCAAGGGCGAAGGCGGCGATGCCACCGTGACCATCTGCCACAGCCGCAGCCGTGACCTCGCGGAGCACACACGTCGCGCCGATATCATTGTCGCCGCGATGGGAGTTCCGCAGTTTCTCAAGGCCGACATGGTGCGCGACGGCGTGGTGGTTGTCGACGTCGGCATCAACCGTGTGGATGACGCTTCCACGCCCAAGGGCTATCGCATCGTGGGTGACGTCGACTTCGACGCTGTGGCGCCGCGCTGCTCGTTGATCACACCGGTGCCGGGCGGTGTCGGTCCCATGACCGTGGCCATGCTCATGTCGAACACGGTGGCGGCGTTCCGCCTGCGCCAGGCAGGGCATGTCGTTCGCTGAAGAACGCATCTTCGCCGTCGGCGAGATCAACACGCTCGTGCGCGAGATGCTCGAGGGCGAGTTTCCCGCCGTTGCCATCGCCGGTGAAGTTTCCAACCTGCGCGTCCCCGCGTCCGGTCACATTTATTTCAAGTTGAAGGATGCCGCGGCGCAAATCGCCGCGGTGTGCTTTCGTTCCGACGCGCGCCGGCTCGATTTCGACCTCGAAGACGGCGCGCAGGTCATCGCGCGCGGAACCCTCACGCTCTACGACGCACAGGGAAGTTACCAGCTGATTGCGCGCTCGCTCGAGCCCGCGGGCCGGGGCGATCTCGAGCGCGCATTGCGCCTCCTGATTGCGCGGCTGCGTGAAGAAGGACTCTTTGACGCGGCGCGCAAGCGCCCGCTTCCGCGCTATCCGAATCGTGTGGCCGTGGTCACATCGTCGAGCGGTGCGGCCGTGCGCGACATTCTCTCCACCATCCAGCGCCGCTTTCCCTGTGTCGAGGTGCTCATCGCTCCGGTGCAGGTGCAGGGCGATGCGGCGCCGGCGCAGATCATCCGCGCGCTCGACATGCTGAGTGCGCGCGGCGACGTGGACGTGGTGATCCTGGGGCGCGGCGGCGGCAGCATCGAAGACCTCTCCGCCTTCAACCACGAAGGCGTGGCGCGCGCGATCCATCGCTGCGCGGTTCCGGTGGTGAGTGCGGTGGGGCACGAGACCGACGTGACCATCGCCGACTTTGTCGCCGATGTGCGCGCGGCCACGCCGACCATGGCGGCGGAAATCGCGGTTCCTGCGCGGGCGGAAGTGCTGGCGCGCATTGCGGCGCTGGAGCGCACCGCCGGCGCGCGCCTGGCCGGGCGCGTGGATAGTGCGCGGCGCCGTACGGAGACGCTCACGAAGAGTTATGCCCTGGGACGGGTGCGTGGTCGTATCGAGCATGCCATGCAACGGCTCGACCACGCTGCGCATCGATGCGCGGGCGCCGGCGCCGCGGCGGTCGTGCGAGCAAGTGCGCAGACCGTTGCCGTCAGCGGCCGGCTCGCGAGTCTTAATCCGCGCGACGTCCTGCGTCGCGGCTACGCGGTGGTTGTCGATCCCGCGCGCGGTGTGACGCTCACCCGCGCTGTGGATGCGGTTCGTGCCGGCGATGTGCAGCTGGTGTTCAATGACGGGGCGGCGCATGCGCGCGTCAGCGGCGAAGTCGCGACGGAAGCGGCGCCGGTCCGGGAGGTTTCGAAATGACCGAGCCATCACTCACCTTCGAAGCAGCCATGGCGCGTCTCGAAGAGATCGTCGCCGATCTCGAGAGCGGCAAGCTCTCGCTCGAAGACTCGCTCAAGAAATTCGAGGAAGGCGTCACGTTGGGGAAGACGTGCCGCGAATTTCTTGATCGTGCCGACGTGCGCATCCGCTCGCTTACCGAGGATACCGACACAGACGACGACTCCGGAGAGACGGATGCCGGGGACGACTGAGCTCGACAGGCTCGCGGCGGCCGATCGCGAGGCGATTGAAGCGCGGCTCTCCGCGCTCGTGGATGCACTCGCGTCGCAGCACGCGGGCATGCGCGACGCGATCCGTTATACCCTGCTGGGCGGCGGCAAGCGCGTGCGCCCCCTGCTCTGCCTGTGGACCCACGATGCGCTGGGGGGAAAGAATCGCGACGCCGCGCTGGACGCGGC
>DATEHD010000167.1:0-7295 GCA_035279765.1 Candidatus Krumholzibacteriia bacterium
AGCAGGACATCAGTTTTGTAGCAGGACCATTGAGAAGCGGTGCCTTTTTCGTGCTGACGCTCGGGCGCCGTGTTGATCGATCTGTCGTGCCCGGGTGGTGACGTCGCGCAGGCGATCGTTACCGACAACCAGGGCGGTTGCCGGCTAGCGGCGTTGCCCCCGGGTCTTACCACGGCTCTGTCGCCGCGGCGACGACAGACGATAATGCTGATCGCGGGGCAAGTGCGAAGGGGCACCCGGTTCGCCGGGTGCCCTTTTTTTGTCTTTTCGGAGCGCTGCGTGGGCTGTGGTAGGCTGCGCGCGATGTCGTCCGCGCTCCTGCTCCTTATTCTGCTCGCTGCTTTCATCCACGCTTTCTGGAACCTGTTCGCGCGCAAGACGGGTGGCAGTCTCACCGTGTTGTGGCTGGGCGCACTCATCTCGACGTTGGTCATGCTTCCGATCGCGATCGGCGTGCAGTTCGGGCATCCGTTTTCGCGCCGCGGGCTGTGCATTGCGCTGGTGAGCGGATTTGTTCACTGCTCGTACTGGTGGTCGCTGGCGCGCATGTACCGGCGCGGGGACATTTCGCTCTCGTATCCGATTGCGCGCGGGAGCGGGGTGTTGGGCACCGCCATCGGGTCGCTGTTGTGGCTTCACGAGCCGCTGTCGTTTCTCGGCGCGACCGGAATTGCGTGTGTGTGCGCGGGCGTGTTTGCGCTGGGGTTCCAGTGGCGCGCCGAACCGGTGCGCACGCGCGTCGTGCTGCTCGCGCTGCTCACTGGCTTGAGCATCAGCGCGTATTCGCTGCTCGATGATCGCGGCGTGGAAACCATGGCGCCGCCGGTGTACCTCGCCATCGAAACCGGCGTGGGCGTGCTGCTGCTGAGCATGGCGGGCTGGCGGCGCCTGCGTGTCGCCGCGCCGCTCATGTACGCGCGCTACCGTCGCACGGTGTGGATCGTCGGATTGGGTTCTCCGGCGACGTACCTCATCATTCTGTTCGCATACTCGCGCGGACCGGTTGGATACATTGTGGCGGTGCGTGAATTTGCCGTGGTCTTCGCGGCCCTGCTCGGTGCGCGATATCTGAATGAAAAGATTTCTGCGTTGCGCTGGGCGGGAATCGCGCTGGTGGTGGCCGGCATGGTGATGATCAAGCTGGCGTGACGGTGTCCTGCGCGCGTGATTCGGAATTCGCAGTCTTTTGGTCGCCGTTGAGCGCGACGCGTGCCACGCGTGCGAACACCCACACAGAACGTGCTACAGTGTGCGCGGATGAAGCCCGACCCTGTCCGCATCCAACTCACCCGGTCGCTCCTTCGCGAATGGCGTCGCGGCGACGAGCCTTCGCTCGTACGCCACGCCAACAATCGCAACGTGTGGATCAACTTGCGCGACATCTTCCCGCACCCGTACACGCAGGCGGACGCGCGCAGCTGGATCCGCCTGGCCACCACCAACGGGCTCAACTACGTGTTCGCCATCGTGGTCGATGAGTTCGCCGTGGGTGCCATCGGGGTGCGACCGGGGGACGACGTGCACCGCTACAACGCCGAGGTAGGCTACTGGCTCGGCGAAGAATACTGGAACCGCGGCATCGTGACCGAAGCGGTCATGGCGATCAACGAGTACGCGTTCAATACGCTGGGTATGACGCGATTGCACGCCGAGGTCTTCCAGTGGAACGCGGGCTCCATGCGCGTGCTCGAGAAAGCGGGCTATGTTCGGGAGGGTGTGCTGCGCAAGTCCGTCTTTAAGGACAGGCAGTGGGTTGACGAGGTCGTTTATGCTAGAATAGTGCCCTGACACACACCCCCGAAACGAGGTCACAGCATGGGTCATTTTCAGCTTCGGGGTGCCTGCGGTACTGCACTCCTGGTTTTGCTTGCGGCCGTCGCCCCGGCGTCGGCGGCGATGAACGTTGTCAATCCGTTCCCGAATCTGCCGTATTTCAGTCACCTGACGGCGATCGTGGATCCGAAGGACGGAACCGACCGGCTGTTCGCTGTCGAACAGAACGGCGCCATCAAGGTTTTCCAGAACGACATTTCGACGTCCACGTCGAACGTGTTTCTCGATCTCTCGGACTCCACGTTCAACGAGGGCGAGTCGGGTCTTGTCGGCCTGGCGTTCCATCCCAATTACGCGAACAACGGTTATTTCTACGTCGTCTACATCAACAAGGCGACGCTCCCGGTCCACTGGTGTCTGTCGCGTTACCACGTGAGCAGCAATCCCAACGTCGCCGACCCCAACAGTGAACAGCGGCTGATCGAGGTCCCGCAGGTCACCGACTACCACAAGTCGGGGCAGGTCATGTTCGGGGCCGATGGATATCTCTACGTGAGCATGGGCGAGGACGGGCAGATCTACGACGCGCAGAATCTCACGCTCAACTTGAAGGGCAAGATCCTACGCCTCGACGTGGACAATCCCTCCGGCGGCAAGCACTACGGCATCCCGCCCGACAATCCGTTTGCCGGCAACCACGTGGGCTACCGCGAGGAAATCTGGGCGTGGGGCTTCCGTAATGCGTGGCGATTCAGCTTCGATGCTCCCACCGGGCGCCTGTGGGCGGCCGATGTCGGCCTCGACACGTGGGAGGAGATCGATATCGTCAAGAAGGGCCGTGACTACGGATGGCCCATGATCGAAGGCACCCAGTGCGACTACCCGCAGACCTGCGATTCTACTGGATACAACATCCAGCTCCCGCTCTTCGAATATCTGCACACGTCCGCCTTCGGTGCCGCGATCGTCGGCGGGTGGGTGTACCACGGGACCGCGCTTCCGGCGCTGCAGGGGCGCTACATCTACGCCGACTATCCCACCGATCACATCTGGGCCCTCTACTGGGACGGCGTCCATCCTCCCGACAACACCGAGCTGTTTCATTACCCCTCGGAAGACCTGTACCGGTTCACGTGCATCGGGCAGGACAAGGACAATGAGCTGTTCTTCGGGACGTACTTTGGCGGCATCTGGAAGCTCGTCGGCTCACCGACAGGGGTGGGGGATACGCCGCCGTCGCCCGCTGCCATTCTTTCGGCCAGTCCGAACCCGTTCGTGGCGCAGACGCGCATTCGCATCACCGCATCCGGGTCGGCCTCGGTCCAGATCTATGACGTGAGTGGACGGCTGGTACAACGGCTCGAGGCCAACGGCCGGGGCGAGCGCGACATGGCGTGGGACGGCCGCGACCTGGCCGGACGCCGTGCCTCGAGCGGCGTGTATTTCGCGCGTTTGATGGTGGATGGACGCGCACAGGGGACCCGGCGCATCGTCCTCCTAAAATAGAATCGGGGCATTCCTCTATTGCAGGCGACCGCCGTGTTCAAGATAATGCGGCGGTCGCTCCCATTTCGGGCGGCGACATCCAGGAGGCCGCCATGACCCTCGATACCACCTTCGTCGAGCCGCGCAGCCAGTCCGCTCCCACGGCGCGTACGAAAAAACCCATCCAGCACTTCAAGCGTCCCGTCGAGCGACCGTTCACGCGCGACCAGCGCCCGTACACGACAGTGCTCTTCGGCGGACTCACCTGGAGCCACGAGCGCCTGATCAAGGGCGCGTGGGAGGGTCTCGGCTACAAATGTGACGTCGTGCCCACGCCCGACGTCAAAGCGTTCCAGCTCGGCAAGGAATACGGCAACAACGGCCAGTGCAACCCCACCTACTTTACGGTGGGGAACCTCGTTCAGTATCTGCAGGGCCTCGAGAAGAACGGACTCTCGCGCAAGGAAATCTCCGACAACTTTGTGTTCATCACGGCGGGCGCGTGCGGCCCGTGCCGCTTCGGCATGTACGAAGCGGAGTATCGCCTGGCGCTGCGCAACTCCGGCTTCGAAGATTTCCGCGTCATCCTGTTCCAGCAGTCCAAGGGACTCTCGCAGGAAGACGTGAATGCCGGCCTCGAGATGAACCTCGACTTCTTCCTCGCCATGTTGAACTCGATGAACATGGGCGACATGCTGAACGAAATCGGCTATCTCATTCGTCCCTACGAAACCGAAGCGGGGCGCATCAACAAAGTGCTCGACGGCGCACGCGAGTCACTCGCAAACGCGCTCAAGACGCAGCCGCACTCGTCCATGGGCGACCGCGTGGAGAGGATCCTGCGCAAGGCGAAGCTCTACAACCAGGCCGACTACACGGTGAAGTTCGCGCGCCAGCTGACCACGTCGTACTACACCGACTCGCTGGAGAAAATCCGCGATCAGATTGCGGACATCGAAGTCGATCGTTTCCGGGTGAAGCCCATCGTCAAGATCACGGGCGAGTTCTGGGCCCAGACCACCGACGGCGACGGCAACTACAACATGTTCCCGTTCCTCGAGCGTGAGGGCGCGGAAGTAATCGTCGAGCCCATTGGCACGTGGATCATGTACATGATTCACCAGTTCAAGCAGAAGCTCCGCGACCGGAAGGGCATCGAAGAAGGCGGCGCCATGCCGTCCTGGGTCAAGGATCCGGTGCGTCGCGCCAAGGTGGAGACGCGCTTCAGAAAGCGCATCGCGCGCATGAACATCGCCGAGAAGATTTTCTCCCGCGAGTACTCGAAGCTCCAGCACGCGCTGGGCGCGGGCGTGCTGCACGAGCTCGTGTGCCAGTACGAGCTGCAGCGCATGGGCCATCCTTATTACAACTCGCGCGCGGCGGGTGGCGAAGGCCACCTGGAAGTGGCGAAGAACATCTACTACTCGTCGAAGGGCATCGCGCACATGGTGGTGTCGCTCAAACCCTTCGGGTGCATGCCCAGCACGCAGTCCGACGGCGCGCAGGCCGCCGTCACCGAGCACTACAAGGACATGATCTACCTGCCCATCGAGACCTCGGGCGAGGGCGAGATCAACGCGCACTCGCGCGTGCAGATGGCGCTCGGCAACGCGCGCATCAAGGCCAAGCAGGAATTCGCCGAGTGTCTCGGCAAGACGGGTCGCTCGCTCGACGAGATGAAGCAGTATGTCGAACAGCACCCCGAGATGAAGAAAGCGCTCTACCTCGTTCCCAAGCGCGACGACGTGATCGGCAAGGCAGCCAACTTTGTACTTCACGTTGCCGAGCGCATGGAGAAAGAGGGCGTCGCGCGCGCGACCCAGGCGGCCGCGGCCTAGCGTCACGACAACATACGTGTCTGTGCAGTCCGAGGGCCACGGTTCGCCGTGGCCCTCTTTTTTTGCTGTGCGTTGAAGAATTTTTCCAGGATCGCGTTCGTTTCCTCCGGTTCCGGGATTTGTATGAGTAGCCGGCCTTCAAGAGGTCCACGTAGCCGATCGTTTCCGGAGGTCCCACGATGAAAGCCCACGCAGTCTTGGTGCTCGTTGTCTCATTCGTACTTCACCCTTGTGTCGGCCATGCGGCGTGGCAACCCAATGGAAATGGCGTTGCGGTCCTGGCCGGAACCCAGGGATCGCCCCAAATCATTCCGGATGGGACGGGGGGGACGATCATCACATGGTCCGATGACCGAAATGGCAATCCCAACATCTATGCACAGCGACTGAACGGCCTGGGCGTGGCCCAGTGGACGTTGAACGGCGTGGTTGTCTGCTCAGATCCGGCCGGCCAGTTCTATGCGCAGCTTGTCTCCGACGGCAGCGGTGGAGCGATCGTGGTGTGGCAGGACAATCGCAACGGCAAACAGGACGTCTACGCGCAACGAGTCGACGGCGCGGGGGTTGTGCAATGGACTGCGAACGGTGTGGTGCTGTGCACTGCTGCGGGGAATCGGTACTTGCTCTTTGGGAACCCGAGTGTCGTCTCTGACGGATCGGGAGGCGCAATCGTGGTGTTTCAGGATTCACGAAACGGTAGTGGTGGGGACATCTACGCTCAGCGAATTAACGGTTCCGGGATGGTGCAGTGGACTGCGGCCGGAGTGGGGCTCTGCGTGGCGGCTGGCAGACAGTGGGAAGCCTCGATTGCCTCGGATGCCGCCGGGGGAGCAATCGTGGCGTGGGATGATGAACGAAGCGGTTCCACCATCTATGCCCAGCGAGTCAACGGTTCCGGCGTGCCGCAATGGACTGCGAATGGCGTGGCTTGCTCCAACGGCGTCTTGCAAGGCAGGCCGACGATTATCACGGATCCGAGTGGTGGGGCATTCGTGGCGTGGCAGGACCAGCGAAACGGCGATCCCGACGTCTATGCCCAGCGGTTGGACGGGTCCGGCACTGCATATTGGTCGAGTGGTGCCCCTGTGGGCGCCGGCCCGGGCAATCAGCTCTTCGCGGCGCTCGTCTCCGATGGTGCTGGCGGGGTAATCGTCGTGTGGAGGGACGGTCGAAACGGAGTTGATACAGACATCTACGCACAGCGGTTGAACGCGAACAGCCTTGAGATGTGGACCTCGAATGGTATGCCTCTGTGCACCGCCCCGGGCGATCAGGCCACGGGCGGCATCGCTTCGGACGGAGCCGGAGGTGTGATCGCTACGTGGGCGGACGCGAGAAGTGGGACCAGCGACATCTACGTACAGCGGGTGAAAAGCAACGGAGTAGTGCAGCTTTCGCCCGACGGCGCAGCGCTGTGCACCGCCGCGGATGTTCAGGACGCCCCCTTTATCGCTGCCATCAAGAATGGTGATGCGGTCGTGACATGGGAGGACGCCCGAAGCGATGCTGACGATGTCTACGCGCTGGCGGTTCCGAATACCGGGATCGGCAACAACGTGAGGTACAAGCCGATCCCCTACCTGATTCCCGAGCAGCCGTATGGGGTCGGCCTCCGCTTCGATCACGTGATCACGGCGGGATTCACGTACCTGGACATCACGCCGGCGGGGCCAGCGCTTCCGCCTTCATTCGTGCTGGGGGACGGACGGTACTACAACCTCAGCACCACCGCGGGAACCGAGGGCAACATCGATGTGTGCATCAAGTTTAATCCGGCCGCGCTACAACACCCCGCAGCCGCGCTCCGTGTATTTCAATACTCCTTATCCCCGACCGGGGCGCCCAGATGGCTTGACGTCACGACGCAACCCGCGGCGGGTGACTCCATCTGTGGCACGGCGACTACTCTTTCGACGTTCGTGATTGGCTACCCGAGCGTTACGGGAGTTGGCGATACGCCCGCTCCGGCGAGCTTCGCACTGAATGCGAACGTTCCAAATCCGTTCAACCCGATCACCACGATCCGTTACGACGTCCCCGCGCCGGGCGCAGACGTGAAGATCTCGGTGTATGACGTGGCGGGTCGGTTGGTGCGCGAGCTCGTGAAGGAACACCGCGGTGCCGGAGCATGGTCGGTGCAATGGAACGGCGACAACGATCGCGGGCAAGCCGCGTCCTCGGGGGTCTATTTCTATCGCA
>DATEHD010000168.1:0-3181 GCA_035279765.1 Candidatus Krumholzibacteriia bacterium
TAAGTCGCGCCGAGCGACATGTAGAAACCGGTGTACTTCACCACGAAGCTCACGTTTTCAAACTGGTTCTGCTCCGGGTCGTAGGCCTGGAGCTGGTCGAAGCGGCTCTCCATGATCTGCACACGTCCTTCCGCAGACATGCCCCAACGATTGGTGAAGTAGTACAACAGACCGCCCACCAGGTGCGCGCCGGGAGAAACACTCCACTGGCTTACGTCGCTGGGGCGTCCCGCGACAGGTTCGGTATACGGCTGCCCGGTGTCGACATCGGTCCTGGTTTCGGTGAACTGCTGGTGCGGAAAACCAAGGCTGAATCCGCCGCCGAGGTAGGGCTGGAATTCCTTCACCGAGGCATCGCTGAAGAAGTAGATGCCGGACGCTTCCACGGTGAACAGGTCGACCTTGAACTCACGATCGTACTTGAGCTGGGGCAGGAGCGAGTCGGCCTCCACCTGCGGGATGAAATCACCGCTGCTCGTGTACTTGAGGAAGGCGGCGCTGCCGTTCAACCGGAGCCCGAACTTCGGGTGCGGCTTGTGGATGTAGTTCACATCGATGGCGAGCGAGGTCTGGAAGTCCTGGGATGACACCTGGAATGGCGCTTGGACGCGGCCGTCGAGGTAGTCGATCATCTCCTGGTTGGTGGCGCCGCCCAGCACGCCGATCCGGAGCGACAGGGCGTTCTGCGGGATGGGCCCGGTATACTTGTGGGCCGCCATGATGGGCTCGGCCGAGGCCGCCGCGGCGTACAGAGAGAGCATCGCGCCCATCACGAGCGCCAGCCGGAGTCGTATCATCGTGCCTGTCCTTTGGGTTCCGTCCGTGGGGTAAGACCTAGTAATTAGTCGGATTCCGTTGCAAAGTCAACGAGTTGTTTGTATCGTTGCGGGCGAATTCAATGACGCAAATGCCGGTCGTAACGTGTCTTGCCGTGGTCGCCCGGACCTGTTCTGATACCTCGAGCCGCCGCGCCGGCGCTCGTCTGAGCCAGCCCGAATGAAGAAAATTCTCTTCCTCTGTTCCGGTAACACGTGCCGAAGCCCGCTGGCTGAGGCCATCGCGAAGCAGGTGCTGCCCGGACGCCTGGATTTTGAGGTGGAGATCGCCTCGGCGGGAACCTCCGCCCTCGACGGCAGTCCCGCCTCGCGCAACTCGGTCGAGGTGGCGGAGCGCCACGGCCTGGACCTCTCCCACCACCGCTCACGCATGGTGACGCGCGAGCTCCTGCACGACGCGGACCTGATCGTGACCATGGGCGTTCGTCATCGCGAAGCGGTGGAAGAAATCGACCCGGATTCGGTCGAGAGCACGTTTCTGCTCACCAATTTCTCCGACGCCCACGATGGCGACATTCCCGATCCCATCGGCAACGACCTCGCGGTTTACGAGCGCACGTACCTCGTGATCCGCGAGTGCATCGAGTCCATGGCAACCAAGCTTCATCACTTCGACGGATGGAAGAAAACCGGAAAGCGGGGCAGCCAATGAACGAACTGTTCAAGCACCTCGAAAGCACCGATCCCGACACGGCAGGGTTCATCCGCGCCGAGGCGAAGCGCCAGCACGGCACGCTGGAGATGATCGCATCGGAGAACTTCGTGAGCCTCGCAGTCCTGGCGGCGATGGGCTCGGTGCCGACAAACAAGTACGCCGAGGGCTATCCCGGCAAGCGTTACTACGGCGGCTGCGAGGAAGTGGATCACATCGAGAACACGGCGCGCGATCGCGTGAAGGCCATTTTTGGCGCCGAGCACGCCAACGTGCAGGCGCACTCGGGCAGCCAGGCCAACATGGTCGCATACTTCTCGTTCTTGAAGCCCGGCGACAAGATCATGGGACTGTCGCTCTCGCACGGCGGGCACCTGACGCACGGGCACCCGGTGAACTTCTCCGGGATGTTCTTCCAGGTGGTGCCGTACGAAGTCGACCCGGAGACGCGCGTGCTCAATTATGACGCGCTGCGCGAACAGGTGAAGCGCGAACGTCCCAAGATGCTTGTCGCGGGCGCAAGCGCCTATGCACGCACCTGGGATTTTGCGACGCTGCGTTCGATCTGCGACGAAGCGGGCTGTCTCTTCATGGTGGACATGGCGCACATCGCGGGCTTGATCGCCGCCGGGCTCCATCCCAGCCCGGTGCCGTATGCAGACGTCGTGACGAGCACCACGCACAAGACGCTGCGCGGTCCGCGCGGCGGCTTCGTGCTCTCGCCCGCGAAGTATGCCGAGGCGGTCGACAAGATCACGTTTCCCGGCATGCAGGGCGGCCCGTTCATGCACATCATCGCCGCCAAGGCCGTGTGCTTCAAAGAAGCGATGACAAACGAGTTCAAGGCGTACCAGAAACAGGTGATCGCCAATGCGCGCACGCTGGCGTCGCGCTTCATGGAGCTCGGGTTCGACGTCGTTTCGGGCGGCACCGACACGCACCTCTTCCTGCTCGATCTGTCGGCGCGCGATCTCTCCGGCAAGAAAGCGGAGGCGGCGCTGGAGCAGGCCGGGATCACCGTCAACAAGAACACGGTGCCCTTCGACAAGCGCAGCCCGTTCGTCACCAGCGGTGTGCGCATCGGCACCCCGGCGCTCACCACGCGCGGCATGCGCGAGACGGAGATGCGCACCATTGCCGAGCTGATGGCGCGCGTGCTCGAAGACGCCGCCAACGAGGACACCATCCGCGCCGTGCGCGCCCGGACGCGCGAGCTGTGCGACGCGTTCCCGCTCTATCCGGAGCTGCGCGCACAGGTCACGTCATGAAGTGCCCGCAGTGCTCGTTCGAAGAGGACAAGGTCGTCGATTCACGCACGACCAAGGAAG
Source organism: Candidatus Krumholzibacteriia bacterium (assembly GCA_035279765.1). Lineage (GTDB taxonomy): Bacteria > Krumholzibacteriota > Krumholzibacteriia > WVZY01 > JAKEHA01 > JAKEHA01. The sequence goes on from DATEHD010000168.1 coordinate 2,817, forward strand.
GCGAAGCGATTCGCCGGCGCCGCGAATGCCTCAAGTGCGGCCACCGCTTCACGACCTACGAGTACATCGAGCGTGTTCCCATGATGGTGGTGAAGAAGGACGGCCGGCGCGAGGAGTACAGCCGCGAGAAGCTCCTGGGCGGCCTCTTGAAGGCGTGTGAGAAGCGTCCGGTGTCGCGCGAGCAGATCGAGCGCGTGATCGATGACATCGAGACCGTGCTGTTCAGCAAGTTTCGCAACGAAGTGAAGAGCGTCGAGGTCGGGAATCTCGTCGTCGAGCGACTGCAGTCGCTGGATGAAGTGGCTTACGTGCGCTTTGCCAGCGTGTACCGTCAGTTCAAGGACATCAACCAGTTCATGAATGAA
>DATEHD010000169.1:0-6329 GCA_035279765.1 Candidatus Krumholzibacteriia bacterium
AGCCGCGCGCAATCGAGCGGGCGAGCGACGTCATGCCGCCCTTGGAGGCGGCATAGGCGAGGTAATCCGGAGTGTCACCGCGAAACGCGGCGCGAGAGCCAAGATACACGATGCGCAAGTCGCCGCGCGACAGCGCGGCCGTGATCGCCTCGCGAGACAAAATAGCCGCCGACGTCAAATTCACTGCCATTGTGCGGTCCCAATCTGCAACCCAGTCCTCTCCCGAGTCCATTGGAGAAGAGATCGCGATACCTGCGTTATTGACGAGCAGATTGATTCCGCCGAGAGCCTCTTGCGCACGTTTGAACAAATCCGTGCACTGATGCGGATCACTCAAATCCGCGCCCAGCGCAACCGAGCCCGCATGTTTGCGAGCCAGCGCCTCTGCTGACGCCTTCTCAGAGCGATAATGCACCACCACGCGCGCCCCCGAATCCATCAAAGCCAGCGCGATCGCCTTGCCAATGCCGCGGCTGGCGCCAGTGACGAGTGCGCGCGTGTGCTTCAGTTCGATGTTCATGTGGCGGGAAAGTCGAGACTGGAATCGTCAATTTCGTCCGGATCGTCGGCGCCCATTCGCTCGCGATCCGCCGCGCTGATTTCCTGGCGGCCCGGGAAGCCGGCGTCGGTTTCGTGCCAGTAGCGCACCTCGCGCTCGCCGACATGCCAGCAAAGATACACCCAGCGGCCGCAGTACGTGGTCGGAAAATCAACAAGTCCGTTTTCGAGCCCGCCGGCCGGAAAACGCAGCCCGCGCCCGATCACACCCTCCTCGACGGCCCGCTGCAAGCCGCGCAGCGCGCGATCGACGTCTTCATTCAAGCGCATGTACTCGGCGTGATCGGGATTGCCGGTCTCGCGCACTTTCTTCTCCCACAGCAGATCGAGCACGTCGATGCGCTGGGTGGCGGCGCGGATCGTGTTACGGTGCTCCCGCACCTGCTGGAACACCTCGTTGAGATCCGGGATCATCGCGTTGGCTTCGTCGACGCGGAACGCCTTGCGTGTCATGCGGCGCCTCCCAAATTGAAAGGCGGCCGATGAATCCCGCGCTCGGTGACGATTGCTGTAATAAACCGCGCCGGTGTCACGTCAAACGCCGGATTGTACGCCGAAACGCCATTGGGAGCAGAGCGCACGCCGGCCACTTGTGTTACTTCATCTTCGGCGCGTTGCTCGACAGGTATCCCGCTTCCGTCGCGAAGCGACTTATCAACTGTGCTCGTGGGAGCAACCACGTAGAACGGAACCTTGAATTCCCGCGCAAGAATCGCCAGTCCCAAAGTTCCGATCTTGTTCGCCGTGTCGCCGTTGCGCGCGATGCGATCCGCACCGACAAGCACACACGACACCCGGCCCGACGCCAGTAACGACGCCGCCGCGCCGTCCACGAGCACGGTGGCCGGAATGCCGCGCTCATGGCACTCCCATGCGGTGAGCCGTGCGCCCTGGAGGAGCGGCCGCGTCTCGTCGGCGAACACGCTCACGTGGGCGCCGCCGGCCGCCGCCGCGAACACGACGCCGAGTGCCGTGCCGATCCCTCCCGCGCACAGACCTCCGGTATTGCAATGCGTAAGCACCCGATCTCCGTCGTTCAGGAGTGCGGCACCGTGGGAGGTCATGGCGCGTCCCATCTCCAGGTCTTCGCGCAGGATGGCGTCGGCTTCGCTGATCAGGCGGCGACAGATCTCATGCGAGTCACTCTCGTCTTTCCACACGGTGCGCATGCGGTTGACCGCCCACGCCAGATTTACCGCCGTGGGGCGCGTGGCCACAATGCGATCCGCCGCGGTATCCAGCGTCTCGCGCAGCGCGGCCGCGTCGATCACACCGGGCATGTCGAGCTTCGGGGCGTGCGATTCGCCCGCGTCATTGATTCCGGAATCGAAGATGTGCGTGTGGTGACCCCATTGTTCTTCCACCGCAACCAGGAGCCCGTATGCGGCCGCCACACCGATGGCGGGAGCGCCGCGCACGCGCAGGCGCTTGATCGCGTCGCAAACGCCGTCCACGGTGTCGAGGGATACGATTTCGTAGCGCGACGGCAGAAGCGTCTGGTCGATGATGCGCAGACTACCGCCCGCAAAACGAACGGTAGGAATTGCGGTGAGTTTCGTCATTCCTGTTGCATGAGATCGAGAAGCAAACCGACCGGCAGCCCCACAACATTAAAGAAGCACCCTTCGATCCGTCGAATCAAGCCCGCTCCGATGCCCTGGGCGGCGTACGATCCCGCCTTGTCGCGTCCCTCACCGGTGGTGACGTAGGCCGCGATCTGCCCGGGCGTCAGTTTGCGAAAAGTAACCTGCGTGCGTTCGGCTCCAGTGGCCGTGTGTCCGCGATGGTGGATGGCAACGCCGGTGACGACCGTGTGCGTGCGACCGGAGAGCCGGGCGAGGAACTCGCGCGCTTCGGCGTCGTCGCGGGGTTTCTGCAATACCGTGTTGTCGACGACGACAATCGTATCCGCGCCGAGCACGCGGTCGCGCGCGCGCGTGAGTGCCACAAACTCGCACTTGCGCACCGCCAGCATGCGCGCGATCTCGTATGGATCGTCGTGCGCCGCGTCGTCTTCCAGGTGCTCCGGCGCCGCTTCGATCTCGAACTCGAAACCGAGGCCGCGCAGGATCTCGATACGCCGCGGCGAGCGCGACGCCAGGACCAGGCGATCCTGCTGTTGGGGCGTGAGGAACGGATTCATCGCGCAGAATCGTTGTCGACAAGAATGGTGACCGGACCGTCATTTATGAGCGCTACGCGCATATGGGCCTGAAACTCACCGGTTGAGATTCGTGGATGGAAGCCACGTAGCGCTGCAACGAATTTCTCATACAGCTCGCGCGCGCGGTCAGGAGGCGCGCTTTCTTCAAACCCGGGGCGCGCGCCTTTTTTCACGTCTCCATATAATGTGAACTGCGATACGATCAGGATTTCCCCCTCCACCGCTTCCAGGCCCGACGCCATGCGCCCGGTTTCGTCTTCAAAGATCCGAAGCGACGCCACCTTGCGCGCCATCCATGCGATGCGCGTGTCGTCGTCTTCTTTTCCAAAACCAGCCAGCACCAGGAACCCGCGTCCGATGCGCGCTATCTCGCGCCCCTCCACCTCCACCGCTGCTTGCGACACGCGCTGCACCACGACACGCACGCGCTAACTCCCGCTCGTGCGCACATCGAGAATGCGCAATTCGACTTCCGTGTTGCCCATGAACACGTGCTTGCGCAGGGTGACGGCGATGTCGATGGCTTTACCGTGCAAGTCCTCGGGAGACTGCGGCCGGTCCCAGCCGAACGCGATCGCGGACGCGCGCGCACCCGCGTTGTCGCGCACGAAGAGCTTGAGATGGCCGTCGCCGACGAGGCAGGTCTCGCGCGCCACCTCGAGGTCGCGCAGCATCCACACCGGCTGCGGATTGCCGTTGCCAAACGGCTCACACGCGGCGAGAAAGTCGAGCAGCTCCACCGTACACTCCGCGATCTCGAGAGTGGCATCGATGCGCAGCGGCATGCCCGCTTCGGGCGTGACGATGGGCCGCAACCGCCGCGAGAAGTCATCGGCGAAACTCTCCAGCTGCTCCGGCGCCATGCTGAGGCCGACAGCTCCCGCGTGACCTCCATAGCGAAGCAAGCGATCGTGAAAAAAATCGAGCTGCTGCTTGAGATCGACTCCGGGAACGCTTCGGCCCGAGCCCTTCAACACGTCGTGGTTCCGGCTCATCAGGATGGCGGGACGCCCGAACTGCTCCACGACACGCGCCGCGGCGATCCCGAGCACGCCTTCATCCCAGTTTTCATTCGCGAGGACGAACGCCCCGCGCGCGTTCAAGTCCGCGAAGCCCCGAATGGCCGCGATAGCGGCCTCTTCCACGTCGCTGGTGAGCTTGCGGCGGCGATCGTTGTCACTCTCGAGCGTCAGCGCGAGCTGGGCGACCTTATCCCGGGCACTCTCACACAATATCTCCAACGACGGCTTCGGCCGGGATATGCGACCGGGCGCATTGAGCCGCGGAGCAAATACAAACGAAAGATGCCGCGAATTGATGGGAGTCCCCGACAGGCGCGCGAGGGTGCGAATGGCTTCCAGACCCGGACGCGGCGAGCGATTGATGCGTTCCAGGCCCGCGCGCACGAAGTAGCGATTCTCGCCCGTGAGCGCGGCCATGTCAGCGACGGTGGCGAGCGCAACCAGGTCGAGCAACTCCGCGGGATCGACGGAGCCGCGCACGCCGGAGGCGTGCAACGCCTGCGTCAATTTGAACGCCACGGCCGTTCCACACAGCGACTCGAAGGGATAGCTCTCACCGGGTCGCACCGGATTGAGCAGGATGCCCGCGGTGTCCCCTTCGACGGGAATCAAATGATGGTCGCACACGATCACCGGAATCCCGGCGGCCTCGAGACGCCGCAACTTGGGGCCGTCGGAGGTGCCGCAGTCGACGGCGATGAAGAGGCTCACCTTTTGTTCGATCGCCCAATCCACCGCGCGATCCGCGACGCCGTAACCATCCTTGCGCCGGTCCGGCACAAAGCGGTGCACGTCCTTGAACACGCCGTTGAAATAGTGATAGAGGAGCGCCGCGCCGGAAATGCCGTCGACGTCGTAGTCGCCGTGAACAATGAGCGAGCCGCCGGAACGCGCGGCCGCGTCGACGATCGCAACCGCTTCGCGCATGTGCTCGAACTGGAAGGGATCGTGTGCGTGTTCCGCCACCGGCGTGAGAAACGCCGCGATAGCGGCGGGGTCGTTCATGGCACGCGAAGCGAAGAGGCGCATTCCCGCTGGCGGGATGCGGGAGTCAGCGGCTTGAACCGCAAGCGCGCCCTTGTCGGGCGCGCTGATTACCCATCGATACTTGTTCATCAAGATTGAGCGTAGCGGAGTAAAAACGAAAAAAAATAAATCGGCTCGAGCGGGACGTAAGCCGAGTTCTGTTCCCCCGGAGGGGGACGATCATTTATCTGGGATACGCGTTACCGCGCACCTCGAGCGACCAACCCGGGAGTCATAACGAGCCGGAGCAGCTCTGTTCCCCTATTTGGTCTTGCACCGGATGGGGTTTACCATGCGGCCCGCGTCACCGAAGGCCCGGTGAGCTCTTACCTCACCTTTTCACCCTTGCCGCTCCGTCGCCGGAGATGGGCGGTATGTTTTCTGTGGCACTTTCCCTGGAATTGCTTCCGCCGGGCGTTACCCGGCATCCTGCTCCGCGGTGCTCGGACTTTCCTCGACGGGCTTGCGCCCGGCGCGACCGTCTCGCCCGCTCGAACCTGGCGCAGTATAGCAACATGGAAGCACACGCGCCAATCAGCGGATTAAGCCGGCGATCAGGCCGTCGCCGCACAGCAACTAGTTGCAACCGGAGCAACCCACAGCTGCGGCGGCCGCACCCAACACGACAATGACGAGGAAGATGCCTCCCAATACGAGCGGCACATTGTCAGAGGGCATGACCCTCTCGACCGAGTTCACCTGCGCGAGCGGTACTCCAAAAGGCGTCGGCGGAGGCGAGACTTCCTCGTTGTGGATGTGTCGGAAACGGAGAATGGTCAGCGTGGAATCGTCGGCTGTGAAATCGGCAACGTAGTAGGTCGTGCCGCCCGTCGTGTGTACGCGGTAACTCACGCCGTGCTCGGGATCGCGATAGTGAGATGGTGGAACCGCTATGACCTTGGTACAGCCAGTACCCGCGAGGAGCAGCGCGAGCAGCATGCCCCATGCTCCGTAGGCCTTCGTCCTCAATCCAGCTCTTTGCCGTCCAGGCAGGCATTGACCATGGCGTCGGCGGCGGCGTTTTCCTTGCGGGGCACGTGCTCGACGTGGACGTCTTCGAAGGTGCGTTGGCGCAGGATGACACGATGGTGGAGCTGCATGAGGTCGGCGTTGCGGACTTTGTAGCGCCCTTCGATCTGCCGGACCACCAGCTCGCTGTCGAGCCGCAGCGTGACCGTCGCCGCCCCGAGCTCCTTGCAAAGATCGAGCGCCAGCAGCACGCCCTCGTACTCGGCCACGTTGTTCGTGGTCTTGCCGAGACGCCGGGCGCGACGCAGCAACTCTTCTCCCTTTTCGGTCATGATGAGCGACGCGCACGCCGCTTCGCCGGGGTTGCCGCGCGCGCCACCATCGGCATAAGCAATCAGCGCGAGCCCGGCCTTCGTCTTGATTGTCGGAGGGATTACTTTCGCACTCTTCGCGGCTTTCGCTTTCGGAGCCGCCGCCTTCTTTTTGGAAGCCGGCTTCGCCGGCTTGGTGGCATAGGCGTGGGGATCGACTTCCGGCACGTCGTCTTCGCCTTTGGCGCGCGCACGTGTCCACAGCTCGCGCTCGAGCTC
>DATEHD010000170.1:0-5615 GCA_035279765.1 Candidatus Krumholzibacteriia bacterium
GTCCCGCTCGCCTGTGACGACCATGCCGAGCCGTTGTAGTGCAGAATGGTCCCGCTCTGGCCTGCCGTGTAGATGTTGGAAGCCGTGAGCCCGTTCACATCGTAGAGATTGGCGCTCGTGCCCGAGGGCATGGCCGACCACGACGTCCCGGTGTAACGCAGAATCGTTCCCGCGTCACCCACGGCAAACACATTGCTGCTCGAAAATCCAAACACGCTGGAGAGGTTGTTCGGAGTGGGTGAGTCCATGAAGGTCCAATCGCCTCCGCCGGAGCGCACGATGGTTCCGCCCACACCGACCGCATAGATAGAATCCGGCGACGATCCCCACACACCGAAGTAGTTCACGGCCGGCCCCACATCCACGGCGCTCCACGTGTCGTTGTCGAGCGACAGCACGGTTCCGTTGCTGCCCACCGCTACCGCGCGCCCGTCCTGGAAACCAAACACATCGAAGAGGTCGTTCGACGTCCCGCTGTTCATCGGACTCCACGAGTTGCCGTTGTAGCGCAGGATCACGCCGCCCACGCCCACCGCGAGCGCGCTGCCGTCGGTGTTCATCCATACGTCGCACAGACTGCCGCCGACGCCGCTCGGCTTGAGACCCCACGTGGCGCTCTTCATGTGATCCGCGGTGCCGCTCGTGCCGACCGCGATGACTTCGTCCTTGGCGCTCCACACGCTCCACAAGAGCTCGGTGGTATGGCTGTTCATGGGCTGCCAGGTGGCGCCGCCGGCCAGCGCGGAGCGTGTCGAAGGATCGACAGGAGCGCTGCTATCCTGTGAACATCCGGCAAGAGCGGCCGGAATAATCAAAAAGGCTGCGAAGATCCGGGCCATGGTCTGGTGTCGCATGAGTTCACCCCGCTGGGTTGACGGTCTCCGATGTGCTCGAGGGCCACTTCATCATACCACACGAAATTGCGTCTGCTATAATCACAACCTCGTTCCATGAGCACCGCACCCACCCAGAAAAAGTCGCGCGGGCGCCGTATCATGCTGTACGGCATTACGCTGGCCGTCTCCGGCATCGTGGCGTTGATCCTGGCAGAGATTGCGCTGCGCCTGTTTCCCATCCCCGGAATCATCTTTCACAATTTCTATTACGATCCCGTGACGGGCGGGAAGTACTACCCCAACAGCACGGTGACATTTCGCGGAGACGACGGCGTGCTGATCCGCCGCGATGTGAATTCCTGGGGGTTCGTCGACAGCGAACACCGCGTCACGGTGCCCCCCGGGACGCTGCGCATCGGCTTTTTCGGCGATTCCTACGTCGAGGCCATGCAGGTTCCGCTCGAGAAGACCTTCTTTCGCCTGATCGAAGACGACCTCGACCTGCGGACCGGCGAGCTCGCCCATCTCAAGACGCACAACGGCAAGACCGTCAACGCGGTGGAGACGATTGCGTTCGGCATGTCGGGGCGCGGTGCGCTGCAGTCCTACCTCGAGTGCAAGAGCTGGATGGAGAAGCTCAATCTCGACTATGTGGTCTACGTTTTCGTGGAGAACGATCCCGCCGATCAGATTCAACAGTTGAAAGGCCCGGGTCTGATTCCCTATCCCATCGCCGCGGGCGATTCCTTCACCGTCGATGATTCCGCCATCCGCGCCGAGTCGTACAAGGCCAGCTGGTGGCACCGCGGGATGCAGCGCATCAAGTCGAACTCACTCGTGGTGAGCACCATCGAAGGCCGTCTCAAGCTCTTGAAATCGTACGGCGCCAAACGCACGGTGACGCAGGCGGACCGCAACGGCGGCGTGGGTGCCGTGGGCTACGCACCGATGGCGCCATCCGCGTGGCCGCCCGAGCTGGTGCCGAAGGGGTGGGATCTGCAGGAGCGCGTGATGGACAAGTGGAGCCGCGAGGTTCGCGCCCAGGGGCGCGCGTTTGTGGTCATGCACGTCCCGCGCGGCGAGGAAGTGCTGCACGTTCCGTTCGCGCAGCAGGACACGTGGGCCACCCGCCTGCAAGCCTACTGCGAATCACGCCACATTCCGCTCGTCGAGCCGACGCCGCTTTTTGTTGCGCGCGAGGAGGCCGGCGAGAAGATGTATCACAATCACTTCACGCCCGAAGGCCACCGCGCGTTCGCGCAGTCGTTCGTGGATTATCTGGTAAGAAGCGCTGCCCGCTAAGCCAGCGACTCAAAGAAGCGCACGTACTGCGGGCCCAGCACCGCGGGTGAGAAGCGGGAGCTGATCACGCGCCGGGCGCGTTCGCCCGCCGCGCGCATCTCTTCCGGATTGTCGAGCAGCGTCCGCAGTTTCTTTTCCATGTCATCCAGATCCGAGCACAACGCGCCGAGCTTTTCGTTCGCGAGCAGGCCGTCCACGTCGTTGAACGAAACCACAGGCACGCCGTAGTTCCACGCCTCGAGGTAGACGTTGGGGAAGCCCTCGAACGACGAGGTGTTGACGATCACGGCCGCTTTCGCGATCTCGCGGATCACGTCGGAGTTGGGAAGCCAGCCGGTGAGGCGCAGGTTGGAGACGTTGCGCGCTTCTTCTTGGATTTCCGCCGCGTAGGCTCCCGACGTCGTCGTCGGCCCGCCCACGATGACGAACTCACGCTGCGGAAACCGCCGTGCCAGCTCGACAAAAAGATCCGGCCGCTTCACGTCGCGCAGCCCTCCCGCCCACAGCACGGGGCCGTCCACGCGGGCGGATGGCTGTTCCACGGGCAGCACGCCGTTGGGGATGGTCACGACGGGTGCTTTCAATGCGCGCTGCGCGGCTTCCAGCTGCGCCTGGTTCTGCGTCACCACGCCGTGGGCGCGGCGCAGTCCGTACATGAACATGGTCTTGTCGCGAAAGCCGTCGATCAGGACATCGCGGAAGGAAAAATCGGTGTCGCTGCCGGCGCCGAAGACGAACCTGCGGCCGTGTTTGCGCGCGTGGTGCGCCACCAATCCTGTCAGCATGCCGGCGTTGCGCTGGTAGTAGATGTCGGCGTTGGCGCGCGCGAGGGCGTCGCTGATGCCTGTCATGCGCGGGTGGAAAAAGCGCAGGAGCGGCAGCCCGTCGTCGCTTCGAAACGCGCTCCCGACGGGATAGGGGACGCGAACGTCCGCGGGAAGATCGGCGACCACGAGCGACACGTTGACCCCCTGGTCGCGCAGCGCGCGGGCCACGAAGGCGGCCTGCACCTCGGCTCCGCCGTATTTGGAGCGCGGCGTGGTGTCGAAGTACGCGGCGAGATTGAGCGAGACGACGCAGACGTTCATCGGTGGGACATGCTAACTGCCATAAGAATCAATATTGTAACACAGGTCGCCGGTATGCTTTAATTGAGTATATCCGGGCCGAAATCCCGCCCCGCTGCCCCTGTTGCGGAGACTCCCGCGTGAAGCAAACGTTGTATTCCATCTCGCAAGCGGTCGGCATGAACCTGCTTTCCGCCTCGTTTCACCGCCACAAGCCCATCATTCTGACCTTCCACGGGGTCACCGCGGACGTGTCGGATACCATCTGCAACGACGAGGGCCTGCATCTCCACCGGCCGCTGTTCGAACGGCTGATGAAGCACGTGGCGAGGCACTACCACCCGGTTCCGCTGGCGCGCATCGTGGACTGGCTCGAAGGTGGCGCCGCCGTCCCCGAGCGTGCCGTGGCGCTTACTTTCGACGACGGTTTTCGCAACGTGCTTACCGACGCGGCGCCCGTGCTCAAGAAGCACGGCATTCCCGCCACGTTGTTCGTGACCACGGATTTTGTCTTCAAGAATGAAATGCTCTGGCCGGATCGGGTCGTCAGCGCGTTAGCGCTGACAAGAGCGCCCGCTCTCGAGATCAACGTTGGCGGCGAGCTGCGACGCTTCGATCTGGGAACGCGCGACGCGAAACTGCACGCCAATGCGGCACTCAATGCGCTGTGCAAATCTCTTGCGCAGGAGCAGCGACTGGCGCTGCTCGATGAAATCATTGCACGGTTACACGTGGATCGCTCGCAACTGCAGTCCGCCTGGGATGGGTTCCGTCCCATCGATCCGGAAGAGATGCGCCTTCTGCCGCACGCCGGCATCACGGTCGGGGCGCACACATGCAGCCATCCGATTATGGCGCGCCTTTCGGCGCGACAACAGGCGCACGAACTGACGGAGTCCAAACGACTCATTGAATCGACTACTCGAATGGAATGCGAGCAGTTCGCGTACCCCAACGGCGGTCCCGGCGACTACAGCGCGGAAACCCGGCAGAGTGTGATGGATGCAGGCTACCGCTGCGCATTCACCACGGTTAAACGCCGGGTTTCACAAAATGACGATCGCTTCGAGATTCCGCGCTGCACAATCACCCACAATCGCGTGACGCTCGGCGAGTTTGCCGCCGAGCTCGGCGGGCTTCCCGGCGCCGTGCGCTCGCTGCTCAATCGCCCCGGCGCACGGGTCGACGCGCGCAGCGCGTCCTCGCCGCAGGACGCGATGCCTTCGCGAAAGAAGATCGCATGACTGTCAAAACGCTGCCCGTGGTCGCCTATGACCGTGACCGTCACGAGCCCGCGCTCAAGCGCTTCACCGAGAAGGTGCTCGGCGCGGACGTGTGTGCGCGCCGCCAGCGCGTCATCGACACCTATCACGACCGTATGCCGGGTCGTGAGCGCACGCCGCTTCGTCACGTGCTGATGGACGGCGACATTGTGGCGGGGACGCTGGGCTACATGCCCGTCGATTTTCTGGTGGGTGGCAAGCGCGTGCAGGCGCGCTACACGCACGACCTGCTCGTGGATCCGGAGTATCGCGGCGGCGGACTGGGCAAAGTGATCGTGGGACACGCGCGCGAGCTGGGCGATTTCTTTCCCGGTGGCATGTGGATGACGGGAGCGTGCTGGAAGATTCACCAGACGACGGGATTCGACGACGTGACGGAGCTGGTGACGTATACGGCGGTGCTCGACCCCGCCTCCTTCACGGCGCGCCGCAATTTCTCTCCTGTCAAAGCGGTGGTGGGGCGCGCCGGCCTGGGTGTGAAGCGCCTGCAGGCGCTCCAGCGCGCCCGGAAGATGGTCGGCAGTGCACGGAGCACCATTGCCAGCATGGACCGGATGGATCCGGCGCTGGATGCGGCGTGGCTGGAGCTCGCGAAGACGTACGACATCACTCGCGTGCGCGACGCCGGCTATATAAATTGGAAATACATGGACCATCCCCGGTTGCAGTACCGCCTCGTGGTTGCCATGCAGGGTGGGAAGCCTTCCGGCTATCTCATCTGGCGCGCGGCGCCGAAGGATTATGCAGAGCAGCGCGCGGTGATCGCAGACTTCCTCGTCGCGCGCGACGATACGCGCACGCTGGAGGAAATGGTGTCGCGCGTGCTGCTGGACGCGTCGGCGGAAGGCATCGATGCAGTGGCCATCATCTCTACGCAGTCGTTTGCTGTCGCCGCGCTGCAGAAACTTGGCTTTGTCGCGGGCGGCTCGCGCAATGCGTGGGTGATCGCCAACTGGAAGGATGTCATGCCGGCGGAATGGGTGACCGATCTCAATCGGTGGCACATGTGCATGGGGGATTCCGATGGCGACCAATGGACAGGGAGCATGTGAGATGACGCGCCACACAATCAGGACAGCGTTTTTTGTGTTGGTAATGTTCACGTGTGGCGTGTCCCGGGCGACGGA
>DATEHD010000171.1:0-4436 GCA_035279765.1 Candidatus Krumholzibacteriia bacterium
ACCCAGGTGGATCTCTTCATCTCGCGCGTGATTGACGGCGTGATCGTGCGCCGCGGCGCGCGGCAGAATCCTGCGGCCGCGCCACGGCCGGCGCGCAGCACGGCCGGCGCCTGGCCGGGGACGACGCCATGAAGCGCAGTCCTTATTCGAGCATGGCAGACATCAATGTCACATCGCTCGTCGACATCATGATGGTGCTGCTCATCATCTTCATGCTGACGTCGCAGTACATCCAGTCCGGCATCCAGCTGAAGCTTCCCAAAGCGCAATCCACAGTCATCAAGGAGACGGACGCCATCACCATCTCGGTGGCCAAGGACCGCAAGATATACATCAACGATGATGTCGTTAAGAACGTCGACCAGGTGAGCCAGGCATTGAAGACGCTCAAAGCCACCGGCGAGTCGCGCGTGTACGTGCGCGCCGACGAGGGCGTGCCGTACGGAATCGTGATGGAAGTGATCGGCGAAGTGAAGAGCGCCGGCATCACGGACGTCGGCATGATCACGGAGAAAAAACAGTAGCGGAGCGGTCATCGTGCGCAGAGCACTGGTTGGATCACTTATTTTTCACGTCGCGTTGACGGCGCTGGTCTTCTCGCTGATCGCGTTCAAGCAGGTGAACTACGTCAAGCGCGACGTCTACGAGGTGAAGCTCGTGGGCGCCGTGCAGGCGGCGAGTGTATCCGCCGCGCCCAAGCCGGCAGCGCCGCCGCCTGAGCCCAAACCGGCGCCCGTCGAAGAGAAGAAGGTGGAAGAGAAGCCGGACCAGATGCCGGCACCACCGACCAAACCGACCAAGCCGAAGCCCGTCGAGAAAAAGCAGCAGGAGAGTGTCCCCACGACGGACGTCACCAAGACCGACGCCAAACCCGACACGGACACGTCGGCAGCGAATCAGCAGGCGGCACCCGGTCCGCCCGGCGATACGCCCACCATGGGCTCGGTGCAGATCGACGGCGGCAATTTCCCGTTCGCGTCGTACATCAGCCGCATGCGCCAGAAGATTGCAACCACGTGGGAAGTTCCGGCGGGCACCGAAGGACTCGAGCGCAGCGCCGTGGTGTATTTCCGCGTCCATCGCGACGGCAGTGTGAGCAATGTCGAAGTGGAGAAGTCATCCGCGCTGCAGCTGTTCGACAGGTCCTGCCAGCGCGCCGTGATCGAGGCGGCGCCGCTGCCGCCCCTGCCGCGCGAGTACAGCGACGAGTTCGTCGCCATCCATTTCAGTTTTGTGTATCAGCCAACCCAGTAAGCGCGCGACAGCGCGCTCCGGAACGAAGGGTCGTTTTCATGAAGCGGTGTTTCTTGTGTCTCGCGTTGATACTGATGGCGAGCGTTGCGCACGCGCAAACCGACGTCTGGCCCGATCCCGTGGTGAAGCAGGAGGCCTCGCCGCTGCCGCTGTGGCTTCCGCACTTCACGGCCGACGGCGCCAACACCTCGCGCGCCCAGCGCCTCGAGCAGATCGTGCTGCAGGATCTCGAATTCACGGGACTCTTCAGCATTCAGCGCGACGAGCCCGAGGCGGCGGGAATGAAAGCCGGCACCAACGCTGTCGTCGTGCGCGGCAAAGTGCTCGGTGACGCGAGCGGCGTGTCCTTCGAAGGAACCGTCACCGACATCGCGTCCAACGATTTCATGGGCGGGAAGAAATATCGCGTAATCGATGCCGAGATTCGCAAGGTCGCGCACCATTTCGCCGATGAAGTGGTGCGCCTGGTGACCGGCAACCAGGGCATTGCCTCCACTTCGATGGTCTACACGCGCAAAGTGGGCGACAAGTGGGAGCTCGTGATCTCGGATTACGACGGATACAATCCGCGTCCGCTCATTCGCCAGGCCGTGCCACTGCTTTCGCCGCGCTGGATGGACGGCAACAAGGCCGTCGTCTACACCACCTTCCGCGACGGCAAAGCGGACCTGTGGCTGCGCTACATCGACCAGGGCAAGTCGACGCCGATCGCGACATACAAGGGCACCAACACGGCACCCGACTGGTCGCAGAAAACCGGGCAGCTCCTCGCCGCCCTCTCCAAGGATGGCAACACCGAGCTGTATTCGCTCACCAAGACCGGGCAGGTGCTGAACCAGCTCACGCACAACCGGGCCATCGACACCAGTCCGAGCTGGTCGCCGACGGGGGGAAACGTCGTGTTCCTCTCCGACCGCTCCGGGACACCGCAGCTCTACATCATGGATCGCGATGGTGGCAATGTGCGGCGACTCACCTTCACGGGCGGGTACAATGCATCGCCGGCGTGGTCGCCGCGCGGCGACCTCATCGTTTTCTCGACGCGCATGGGATCAGAATTTCAGCTCGCCACCATTACCCCCGACGGACGTGACGGTCGCCTGATTACCAAGGATGCCACGAGCTACGAGGACGCGCGCTGGGGCGCCGACGGCAGGCACCTGGTTTGCACCGCGCGGGGACGCGACGAAACCGTTTCTGTTGTTGACATCGTTACGGGGGGGCGGCGTATATTGGCCCAGGGTTCCGATCCTGACTGGTCGAGCCCGTAACCTTAAATAAAATACAAAGTTGTGAGGATTGACGGCATTGGCTCGGGGCCGGTACGTTGGGCTCGAGATGATGTCAACGAGGAGGACACGAAACATGATTCGCAAACACATGATGTTCGTCATGGCGCTCGTCGCGCTGATGGCGATTGCCGGTTGCGGCGGCAAGAAGGCAACCACCGCTCCGCCGCCGACCGAACCCGCCACCAGCAGCACGACGCCTCCGGTGGAGGAGACTCCGCCGACCGATATGGGCGGCCAGACGCCGACGAGTGAAGTGATGTCGCTCAGCGATGCGTTCTTCGATTTCGACAGCTATTCGCTCTCGTCCGAGGCCAAGGGCACGCTCGAGGACAACGCGAAGCAGCTCAAGGCGTCGACGGCGGGCGCCGTCACCATCGAAGGACACTGTGACGAGCGCGGCACCAAGGCCTACAACCTGGCGCTCGGCGAGAAGCGCGCCAACGCGGCCAAAGACTACCTGGTCGCACTCGGCGTCAGCGGCTCCCGCATCAACACGGTGAGCTATGGCAAAGAGCGTCCCTTTGACGACGGTCACGATGAGAGCGCGTGGGCGAAGAATCGCCGCGCTCATTTCGTGAACGGACAGTAGGATCAAGACGTTGCGCCGTCGTTCCGCTCAATTGTTGATCGTCGCCGTGATCACCGCGGCGCTCTCGGGTTGTTACGGCACCAAGATCTTCAAGGGGCCGATCACCACGGAGCACACCGGCCTGGTGGCGGATTCGATGCGGGCGGACCAGCGGCGCATTCTGGACAAGCTGGCACAGCTGGAAGCACGCATGAACGAGGAGAACGATCAGCGTACCTCGAGCAACGCGCAACTCCAGGCCTCCATCAAGGATCTCGAAGATGCCGTGCGCACACTGACGAGCCGGATGGATGACAGCCAGCAGTCGATGAGTTCTCCGAGCGGGCGCGGCCCCACCAGCGGGTCGCGCCCGGCCTCGGGTGCTGCGGACGTGGCCGAACAGTCGTACCAGGCCGCGTATCGTGACGTGACCAACGGCAAGTACGAGCTGGCCGCGCAGGAGCTGCAGGATTTCCTCACCCAGTACCCCGATTCTCCGCGCGTCGCCGAGGCGCACTTCTATCTTGGAGAAGCGCAGTTCGCGCAGGAGCGCTACCTCGAAGCTGCCGGTGAATACCAGAAGGTGACGCACGACTTCCCGGCGTCACGCCTGGCGCCGGCGGCGTATCTCAAGATGGGGCGCGCGTACGTCCAGCTCGAAGAGCGCAGTCTCGCTGAGAAGGCGTTCAAGACGCTCATCGACAAGCACCCCAATTCCGAAGAAGCCAAGCAGGCCGAGTCGGCTCTGAAGCAGCTCGGCGGCTGATCCGCCACGTCGTGGGCTCTTTGCCCTTCTATTTTCTAGGCCTCGTCGTCCTTCTCCTGTTCTCTGCGTTTTTCTCAGGCTCCGAGGCCGTCCTGTTTTCGCTCTCACGCACGCAGACACGTGCGCTGCGCCAGCACTCACCGGGCGGGCGTATCACGGCGCGTCTCCTCGAGCAACCACGCGCGCTGCTCGTCACCATCCTGATCTGCAATCTCACCGTGAACGTGTTCGCGAGCAGCTTCGCGACCGCGCTCTCGCTGCGTGCGTTCGGGGAGGCGGGACTGGTGATTGCATTCGCGGTGATGTCAGTGGTGGTGATGGTGGTGACCGAGGTGGTGCCCAAGGTGCTCGGCCTGCATTGGGCCGAGCGCGTGGCGCCGGCCATCTCGTATCCACTGGCTTTCTTTCACGCCCTCCTGCTTCCCGTGCGCATTCCGTTGGCGGCGCTCTCCGATGCCGTGACCGGCCCCATCCGCCGGCGCCTGGGCGCCACCCGCCCGTCGTACACGTGGGAGGAGCTGCTCACCGCGGTGCGGTTGTCACGCCGCGAAGGATC
>DATEHD010000172.1:0-15000 GCA_035279765.1 Candidatus Krumholzibacteriia bacterium
AGCATTTGTTGGTGTTCCTTCGTTGCTCCCAAGAGCCTACGGCATGGGTCCGTGCGGTTGAATCGGCCGAAGGGGCGAAAAGGGAGCTAGTCCCATTGGAGGGCACGCACAGTTGCCGTTGCCATCTCGTCGTTACGCGTCTTTTTGTGCGGAGGAGTCACGCCGGTGCGCGGTCCCCGGTGGCTTTGGGGGCTTCCGGAGCGACGGGCTGATGGACGAAGAAGCGCGGCTTGCCCCAGCGATATACGCGAATGGTGAGCGCGAGCCACAGACTGCCCAGCAGGTACGCCCCCATCACGTCGCTGAACCAATGCTGGCCCTGGTAGATGCGCGAGAGTCCCATCATCAGCATGAGCACCGGGGCGACGACGAGCAGCGCCGTACGCTTCCACGACGGCTTGAGCAGCGTATGCGCGAGGAACACGAAGTACCCGCACGTCGCGGTGAAGGTGAGGACATGTCCGCTCGGAAATGCCGAGCTGGGCAACTCGCTGAGCACTTTTACCAGGTCGATGCTGGGCCGCGGACGGTGCACAATGATTTTGACCACCGCGTCCACACCGGCGGCGGCCGCCGCGACGAGACCCACCACGGCCTCCCATCGCAACCCCGCGAGGAACAGCAACACGAGCGGGACGAGCCCGAACGCGAGCGATTGCGGCAGAAAACCGATCCAGCTCATGCCGAACATCACGCGGTCGAAGATATCGCCGTGGTAGAGCTGCACGGCGCGCGTGATCTTGAGATCGATCGGAAAGTACGGGAAGAGACGGGCCCCCGCAGCCAGCACCACGAACGCAATCGAGGTCATCAGGACGTAGAACTGGAATGCCGCTGCGCGATAGCGTCGCGTCGGACGCGGCGCGACGGCAGCGTCGAGCTTGCGCTGTGGCTCCTTCAGATCCGGCATGGACGCCTCACGCGTCCTCGAGCACGGGCTCGGGCTCGGGCGGCGCCTTGGCCGACTCCGCGGTGGTCACCGGCGGATCCTCGGCGAACGTGGGCGCGTCGGGTGCGGATTCCACAGGCACGGAGAGCCCGATGCCGTTGCCCACGATCACCGACAACGCGCCCGGTACGACTTCCATCTCGATCACGTGCTGTTCCGGGGTGACGTTCATGTCCGAGTTGACCATCACGGCTTCGTCGCTCGTGATGCGCACGTGACGGACCTGGTAGGTTTTGATCTCTTTGGGAGTCCCCGCCAACGCGGCCTTGAAGTGCTTCACGAGCGCGGCGTTTCCCATGCCGTCGTACACCTGGACGTCGAGCAGGCCGTCGTCCATTTTCGCCCCGGGTACCGCGAGCATCTGGTTTCCCATCAGCGGTGCGTTGGAGATGGTGACGATCTGCGTGTGCGCGTCGACCACGTCGCCGTCCATTTCCACGTGCATGGGGCCGGGCTTCGCTTCGAAGAACTTGCGCACCGCCTTGGGCACGATGCGCCAGTGTTTCTTCTCGAACGCCTGTCCGCCCATGGCCGCGATGGCACTCACTCCCACGCCGGCACATTCCAGGAAATACTCGGCCTTGGAGTCGCCGTTCGAGATCACGCGCCCCATGTCGATGTGGCGCGTCGTTCCCATTCCGATCAGCGCGCACGCGTCATTGATCTCGAGTGGAACGCCCAGCGAGCGCGCCACGTTGTTCATGGTACCGGTCGGAACGATGCCCATCACCGTGGAGCTTCCGGCCAGCTCGGCGGCGACATCACCCAGGGTGCCATCACCGCCGGCGACGATGACAAGTTTCTCGCCCGCCTTCACCGCTTCTTGCGCGAGCTTGCGCGCCGCGCCGCCGGACGTCTTCAAGCCCACGCGTGCCTCGATGCCGTGCGCGCGCAGACACGATACGAGCTTCGCGAGGCGTGCGGCGTTGTCCTCGTCATCGCGCCCGGATCCCGGGTTGAAGATCAGACGCGCACGCTTGAGCTCGCCATCGCGGGCCGAGCGCTTTCCAAGACGTCCCTTGCGGGGCTCGGACAGCTGCTGCTCGAGCTCGGCGATTTTCTCTTCGAGAGTCTGAAGCCTGGCCTTGCGCCGCTCGAGTCGTGCCGATGACTTCTCGAGACTCGCCAGCAACGCCTTGTGCTTGTGCTGCCTCTTGACGAGAGCGCCGAAGAGAGCGGATTGGGACTTCTTCTTTGCGGCCATGACTCTAGACGGGTTTGCGACCCGAGATGACGCGCAGGAGCACGACGACGAGGGCGACCACCAGCAGGATGTGGATGAACCCACCCATGGTGTGCGCGGTGATCATTCCGAGGAGCCAGAGAATCAGCAAGACGACAGCGAGTGTCCACAACATGTTGATTGCCTCCTAAAGCCCGAACTACAAATGAATGACGAATGACCGGGCCGTGGTGCAAGACGAGCTGGAGCTCGCAACGGCGGGCGTCATCCGAACGCGGGTTGCGGTCATAGGGTTCCTACCATGGATATGGTGGAATCCGGCGGTGGGGACAATGGGGAACACTACTGTCCAAACCATGGAAAAACATGGTGGAGCGCGTCTTTCCTGACCCGGTATCCCGCTCCATTCCCCGATCGTTATCGAGAAATTTGGGAAGGACGACGCCGAGCTGGTAGACAGCACTGCACGTGCAAATCGAACAGTCGTCCCTCCCCCAAGGTTGGGTCCTACGAGACCACGCGCATACCGCCGCGCGTGGAAAGCACGACGAGCAATCCGCCCAGGACGAGTGCCGTAACTCCGGCCATGGGAGGAATCAATACATAGTTATGGCTCTCGGTCGTGATGTGGACCGGCCCGAAATAGGGGGCGTCACGATTCTTGATGTATGTGATTCCGCCCCAGGTAATCCCGAACAATCCGGCGACGATGAGAAGAAAGCCGACGGGTTTCATATCTTTTTGCCGGTTGGCACAACTGTCTCTCGCGCGAGCGCGGGGCGCTTGCGGAGCACGAAGAGCCCGGCGGCGATGGCGCCCGCCACGGCACCGATCACGAGGGCGAGCGAACCTCGCGCATTACTACTGTTGTTTTCCATGGATGTGTTTCCTTTTCACCGGTTGGTTGTTCATTTGTCGTCGACGGAGAAGGTCACTACGGGCCTGGCGTCGATTCCAGGGCCACCCCTCCACTGTCTTCCTGATGCGGCAAATCGCAAATCGCCACCCGGTTGCGGCCAGCCTGTTTGGCGGCGTACGCGGCCTCGTCGGCGGCGCGCAGCAGGTTCGCCGCCGTGAGGGCGTGTTCCGGGGCGCACGCGATCCCGGCGGACATCGTTATCCTGCCGAGCATGTGACCCCGGTGACGCAACGACAGCTGTCGCACCAGGGCACATATCTCCGTCACGCGCTGCTGCGTGTGTGCCAGCGGTGAGTCGGGCAGAACCAGGACAAATTCCTCGCCGCCGAGGCGGCACGCGATGTCGCTCTTGCGCAGGTTCTGCGCCAGCACATGCGCGCAGCCGCGTATGGCCAGATCGCCGGCCTCGTGTCCGAACCCATCGTTGAATCTCTTGAAGAAATCGATGTCCAGGACCACGAGCGAGAGACAGGATCCGCGGCGCCACGACAGGCTCAATTCACGCGGGAGCGTGTCATCCAGATAGCGGCGGTTGAACAACCCGGTCAGCGGATCATGGGTGGCCTGTTCGCGCAGGACGTCCTCGCTGGATTGCAATCCCGCCACCAATCTTCGCAACGACTCGTTGGCCAGGAGTATTCGATTCTCAACGATCCTTCGCTCGGTAATGTCCCGGATGTTGCACTGGACCACCTTCACGCCCTCGACCAGGTACACGTTGCTGACGAACTCGACCTGACGCTGCTCGTGCGTCTTGGTCTCGAGCGGCAGATTGTCGTAGCGGACGTACTCCTGCGCCTGCAAGCGCTCAAAAGCTACGCGGCTGGCAGCAATGTCATGGGACGGTCCGATGTCCCAGAGAGTCTTGCCGATCAACTCACCGGGAGAATAGCCGAGCATGTTCTCCACAAACGGATTGGCGTCGAGGATCCGTCCCGTCTCTGCCTCGAGGATGAGAATGCCGTCTTTGGCGGTCTCAAAAAGGCGGCGGTAGCGGAGCTCGGAGTGTCGCAACGGTTCTTCGGTTGACAGCCGAGTGTCGAATGCGCTGATGCCCGCCTTCTTCTTGCTTCGGCGTGTCGTGCCGGTCGTACCGGTGGCCGATTCGCGTTTATCTCTGTTCATGGTTACAACCTCTGCGACGTTCGCATGGAAAAGAACACCGCGAGTGCAACGCATCCCACACGTCCCCGATTGATGGAAAATGTGCGCGCAACACCCGCGGATACTTGATGGAGTAAATTCGTCATTACACGGACCTAGAGGACAAGAATGAGAATGATGACAATCAACAATGCCACCACCAGGCTGATGGTGATGGTCTGGTCCGCCTGCTCTATGTCCTGCACAACGTACGTGGAGAAGGCATTGAGCTGGTTGTCGGGGACACGATCAAATCCGTTCACACCGATGAGCTCGTCGCTCTTGTCCTGTAAGTCGGCCTGGAGGAGATTCAGATTGGTGCGGTCCTGCTCGGTGGTCAGCGGCGCACCCTTGACCGTGTCGATGGCCCGCGTCATCGCGCCGAGGCTCGTGCTCAGGATCTCCCGTTTCTGTTCCGGGCTGGTCGCGGCTTTCACCTTGAGTGATGCATCGTTCAAATAGTGGTGAACCTTGTCCTGGCTCATCGCGGTCCCGGCCCAGCCGACCACACCCATCACGACGAACAGGCGTAGTGCATTCTTGGTGCTAAACATGCTGTCTCTCCTTGGTCTTCACGGCGCGGGGCAGGAACGATGCTGCCGCAATGGGAGCGTGGGACTTGCTTGCGCTTTTCTTGACCCCGACAGCGTACGGGACGGGAGCACGGGGTTGAATCGGCCGGAAGGGTGAAAAGGGAGCTAGTCCATCGGATGGTCGGCTCTGAAGAGCGCGGTGTCAGGAATCAGGCGGGTGCTTACCCGGACGGGCACGATGCGACGCACTTATCCACATCCGCCTTCGGCGGTGTATCATCGGATGCATGTCTGCACGCTTCGCGGTGATCGACCTTGGCACCAATTCGGTGAAGTTTCACGTCGGCGAAACCGACGGACACGGCACCTGGCGGACGGTGGTTGATCGCAGCGCCGTGACGAGACTCGGCGAGGGCCTCGAGGCAACCGGCCAGATCGCGACCGCTGCGCTCGAGCGTACCGTGCGTACGCTCGAAACCATGACGGCGGAAGCGCGTGCGCAGCACGTGCGCGCCATGGTGGCCGTGGCCACGGCGGGCATGCGCATGGCGCGCAATCGCGACGACGTGATCGCGGCGATTCGCGACCGCACCGGCCTCGACGTCGAGGTGCTTCCCGCCGAAGAGGAAGCGCGGCTCGCGTACCTGGCGGCCGTGAATGCGCTCGGGCCGAACGACGGCCCCACGGTGGTATTCGACACGGGCGGCGGCAGCTCGCAGTTCACCTTCGGGCGCGGCACGCACGTGGAAGAACGCTTCAGCCTGAAGGTCGGCGCGGTGCGTTACATGGAGAAATTCGGGCTCGATCACGCCGTGACGCCCGACGTGATTCGCGACGTGGGACGTTCACTCGCCACGGATCTGGCGCGTCTCGATGGCCGCAATGGGTCACACACGCTGGTCGGAATCGGCGGTGCCGTGACGACGATGGCGGCGGTGGTGCACGGAATGACGCAATACGACGCGCGTGTGATTGCTGGAACCGTTCTCACCCGCAGCGAGGCCGATCGGCAGGTCGACCTCTACGCATCCATGAGCGCACAGGATCGTCGCATGATCGCCGGCATGCCGCCCGCGCGTGAGGACATCATTCTCGCGGGCGCGTGCATCGTGCGCGCGATCATGGAGCGGTTGAACGCCGAACGCATGACAGTCAGCGACCGCGGGCTCCGTCACGGCGTGTTGATCGAACGCTTCGGATTGTGAAGCGCTACGGACCGCTGACCGCAACGAGCTTCGAGTCGTCCTGTTCGCCCATCACCGAGACCGAGCGCACCACGCCGACATTCTTCGCGTAGAACTTGTATTCCACGAGGCCGGGCTCGATGTCGCTCCATTCCTCGGTTTTGATGCAGTTGGTGAACGTGCCGTAGGGAACGGTCACCGTCGCGTTGGTGGCAATGACCTGGCCGCGGTCTTCAGCGACACCCGCCTGGAATTCCTGGCGATAGGGGCCGCCGGGTTTCGGGCTTCCGTACATGATGACGCCCGGCAGCGCGCCGTTCTTTCCCGCTTCCCACGAGCCTTCCGTGCTCGCGAGCTTTCCATTTTCGTAGCTGCGTGACGCTTCGCCCATGTACCACACGGATCCGCCCGTGTCCTGCGCGAACCAGTCGGTGGTGGCTTCGATCATCTCGCCGTCGACGAGCACGGTGTCTTCCACCACCGTGCACGTCACCCCGAGGATGTTGTATGTCTGGTTGCTCACCGTCACGATGTTGGTTTCATGCCCGTCGGTGGCTTCGCCTTCGTAGCGAAGTCTCTTGCCCGGGGTGAGCGGGTAATACGGATTGTTGATTCCGGCGACAAAGTTCGCCGGGTCGACGGTGACATGGTAGGGCTCGGTCATAAAATCGTTGCACGCCATGCAGGCCGCGATTACGGCACATGCGCCGGCCACAAATGTAGTGCGCTTCATCGCAGCCCCTCCATTTCTTTGCCCGCGCCACCCAATATCCATCCGTAGCCAAGCATGAACGAGAGCGTGCTGTTGCGAATGTTGAGATCCTCGGACCACGAGGTGAGGCCCATCTCGTAGCGCGCATCGAGCATGAGCTCGCCCGCGCCCATCGTGTAGTCGAGCTCGGCGCCAAGAATGGCTCCCGCATCGATGTCGCGGGTTCCGGTCTGTCCCTTGAGATCGATTTCCGCGCCGTCGACAATCTTGTTCTGCACAAGAAACGCCACCGACGGCCCCGCAAAGAGCGAGGGACGGAACGACGCGCCGTGGCCCCAGCCGAAACGCGCGAGCACCGGGATTTCGATGTAGTTGATCTGCTGCTCGGTCTGGATGTCGTCGACAGAGAACTCCGCCCCGCGCATGGTGAACAGCGCTTCCGGCTGCAGCGACCACGATTGACTGAGCCCGTAGCGGCCGAACACGCCGCCGACGGCGCCTTCGCTGGATGAATTGTGGAAGACATCGTCGCCGGTGAAATTGGCAACGTTTACGCCGGCCTTGACGCCGAGCATCACATCGTGAGCGGAGCGGGCGGTGATCGGGGTCAGGACTAGAAGAGCGACGACGCCGGCAATGAATCGCATCGCAGTCCTCCTTGTGACGGGATCGATATCAGGGCGGAGCCTGAACCTAGCACAGCGTGAGCGTGCGTCAAGGTGCAAACGCATACCGTGGCGGCTTCGCGCGGCGTGTTCATTCCGGAATACACGACCCGGTGCGGCTGAAATTCTGCATTCGCTGACGGGAACGTTCTGTATTTCCGCGCCGGCAGTGGTTTTGCGAACCAAAATCGGCTCCCGCACGCACCACCGCCCCCTATATTCACGGCAGCACGGATTGCAGGTGAGAGGTGCTCAACAGTGCTGCGCTTCGGCGCAGACAATGAGGAGACACTCATGTTGACCTGGTCGATTCTCTTTCTGGTCATCGCCATCGTCGCGGCCATTTTTGGCTTCTGGGCCGTGGCGGGCGCGGCGGCATTTGTCGCCAAGATTCTGTTCGTCGTATTTCTCGTTCTGTTTCTCATCAGCATGCTGGCGCGCGCGATGCGCGGAAACCGGCCGCCGGTATAGGGCTCTCGCCGCGACGGCGGTTCTGTTCGCGTTGACGTTGCCGGGCTCCACTCCGGCAACAGCGAACGGATCCTCGCCGTCGCGAGGGGCTTTCGAAACGTTTGCTTCGAATTGTTAGCCCGCTAACAGTCCAAATCGCGCGCTGTGCGTTACAGTGGCGCCGCGTGCCCTCCCGATCCGCTCGCGAAGTTTCGTAGCGAACCCCCGGAGGGCACTCCCATGTCCAGTGGCACCGGCCGCGCACGGGTTGCGTGGCTTTTGATCCTCGTTTCTCTCGCGTGCGAGCGCACCATGGACGCTCGCGTTCCGCCCCCTGTCAACAACACGAATTCCTTCTGCGCGACGGATTTTTCCTGTCCTCCCGGACAGGAATGCGTCGGCGGCGCATGCGTGCCGATACGCCCTGCGCTGCGACCTCACATCCAGCTCGCATCGGCACTGCTTCGGGCTCCCATTGATGCGTCCGAGCGTGCGTGGCGCGCGGGGCACTACGATCTCCTGATCGGTGTCGATGATCCCGATGCCGCGCGCGCCATCAATCCTTACGCGCGCATTTTCGCGTACTCGTTGATTCGCGTTCACCGCTTCGAAGAGCCACCCAAACCGGCCAGCCAGTGGGCGCTCGCACACGGCTACGATCCGGAGGACTTCTATCTCCATTACAAAGAGGACATCTACCTCCCCACGTGGGAAGGCAAAGTCATTGTGCCCGGATTTCCGGCCGGAATGGTGCCGGGGTGGAATCCGGGCGGGGGCGGCAAGCCGGCCAGCGCGACCACGCGGGCGCAGTCACGCGTGATCGGCTATTACGGCGGGACCCCGCAGCCCTCGTACTTTGCCAATATCGCCAACCCAGGGTTCAAGCAATTCATGGCCGAGCGCATTACGGGACTCATCAACGGCACCTGGTACTCGACCGTGCCGTTTGCAACCGGTCCTGTCGACGGCATCATGGGGGACGAAGCCATCTGGTACGCGATCTACAAAGAGGGAGCACTCGATCATTCCGTCGAATACTATGGAATCCCTCTCACCGCCGATCATCCCTACGCCATCGCCATCGAGCAGTTCTATCCATACCTCTCGGAGACGCTGCTCCGGGTTTTGTCGCGTACCGAGGACGTAATGCCGAACTACGGTCACGTGCTCTTTCTCAATTACAACAACCGGTCGGCCATCAACATTCAGTCTGAGACGCCGTGGGTATGGGGCGAGGTGTGGGTGACCTACACCGGTGCGTCATCGCCGACCACCGGCAACAATCGCTGCATCACCTACAATTGGGACTACGACAATGCGGTCAAGGCGATCATCCGGCAGACGCGCAGCGGCGGGCGGCGCGTCATCGGCGCCCGGGACATTGCGAATGGGACCGCCGGTACGGATCGCGGCAAACTCTTCACGCTCGGTCTCTACTATCTGGTGCACAACGAAAACACGTACTACATGT
The DNA here is from genome assembly GCA_035279765.1 of Candidatus Krumholzibacteriia bacterium. Lineage (GTDB taxonomy): Bacteria > Krumholzibacteriota > Krumholzibacteriia > WVZY01 > JAKEHA01 > JAKEHA01. The sequence goes on from DATEHD010000172.1 coordinate 9,210, forward strand.
ATGAAACGGCGAGCGGTCACGCGCTGCCCGGCCACGTCAGCACGTGGCAGTACAATCCGGCCGTCGATTACGACATCGGTGAGCCGCAGGTTCTGCCCGGCAACCTGTGGGACTTCGAAAACAAGCACAACACGCGCGAGCACTGGGTGTATGCGAGCGGACCCGACCCTTACAATCCGTCGCTGACGTACCAGGTGCTCGCTCGCCGCTTCGCGCACGCGCTCGTGCTTGTCAAGATGTTGCCGGAAGGTTCGGTGGATGATGCGCGCAGCATCACCGTGCACCCGTTGGGCGGCTCTTACCGTCCGCTGAATGCCGATGGCACGCTGGGCGCGCCGGTCACGCAGGCGTCCATCCGCAACAACGAGGCGTTGATTCTGATCCCGGAAACGGTGACCGGCATACGGTAGCTGTAGGGATTGATTTCGCGCGGTGCTAGAATGGAATGGCTACGCATTCCAACGGAGGTGCCCCCGTGGCGAAAGACTACGTGCGAGTGGATTCGGGAATGCCGGCGGCCGTGTGGCTGATCGGCTGGATGTTCACGATCGGTTTTGTTCATCTCACCACCAAGCAGGCGCTGCTCGGCCTCGTGCTGTGGGCCTACTACCTCGGCAAGCGTCTCGGTCACGTTTGATCATGAAAGATAATCCGGAGCTCATCGAAGGCATCAAGACAGCGTTCGAACGCAACGGACGGGCCATCGAGCTGCGTCCCGCGGTCGGACAGAAGACGGCGATCACGAAGGTGCGCGTCGTGCAGGGCGTTCACTGCGAAGCCGAGGAGGGCCGCTGGAAAGTCGTCGCCGATGCGAGCGAAAAATCGGGCGGCACGGCCATGGGGCCCGACCCGGGGCTACTGGTGCGCTCCGCGCTCGGGACGTGTCTGGCGATGGGCTATGTGATCTGGGCCGCGCACCTCGGCGTGCCGCTGCATGATGTCGAAGTCGAGATTCAGGCCGACTTCGACGCGCGCGGCCAGCACGACGTCGCGGATATTCCGGCGGGTTACTCCGAGATCCGTTACCTGGTTCGCATCGAGAGTGACGCACCCGAGTCCGACATCCAGCGCGTGGTGGAAACCGCCGATCGCGCGAGCATGGTGGGCGACGTGTTCCGTCGCGCGCACACGATGAAACGCACGCTCACCATCGCGCGCCCGGGAGCCTGACCGTGGATGCGCGGCTGCAACAGCGGGTACAGCGCTACGGGTGGGATCGTGCGGCGTCGACCTACGAGAAGAGCTGGCAGAAACAGCTCGAGCCGGCGCAGACGCGTTTGATGGAGCTGGCCGCGCTGGCTCGCGGTGAACGCGTGCTGGATCTGGCGTGCGGAACCGGACTGGTCACGTTTCGCGCGGCCGAGGCGGTGGGGTCGACAGGCTCCGTAACCGGAACCGACATCTCCGAAGGAATGATCGAGCAGTGCGGGATAGCCGCGCGACAGCGCGGCATGACCCACGTTGATTTTGTGCGCATGGCAGCTGAACACCTCGATTTTCCGGAATCGTCATTTGACGCCGTGTTATGCGGTCTCGGAATGATGTACGTCACCGATTTCGCGCGATCGATCCAGGAGATGTTCCGCGTGACCCGGCCGTGCGGTCGCGCCGCTTCCGCCGTGTGGGGGAAGCGCGATCGCTGTGGATGGGCGGAGATTTTTCCCATCGTCGAGCGGCGCGTGGCGTCGGATGTGTGTCCGATGTTCTTCCAGCTCGGCACGGGCGACGTGCAGAAGATATTGTTTGAACAGGCCGGCTTCACCGGTGTGCACAGCGATCGCATCACCACCACGCTCGAGTATGAGTCGGGAGAAGAAGCGTGCCTGGCCGCTTTTGCGGGCGGTCCGGTGGCGATGGCCTACTCGCGTTTCGATGACACGACGCGCGAGAGCGCGTACGCGGAGTACCTGGAATCGATTGCTTCCCACCGCCGCGGCAGCGGCTACGCCATTCCTGGCGAGTTCGTCGTTACGATTGGCTATCGTTAATTCTCATCCTCTTTGTGTCCGGCCGAAGCGACTCACCTGTCCAGTAGCGGCGACGCGGAGCGTCGGCGCTACCGGATCATGAGCGCATACAATCTCGAAATTGAGATTTGGCGCGAACTGCAGGAGCGAGGACGGATGTGCGACCGCCCACCTAGGTGACAATAACCAGATGTTAGCTGCCTCACAGACTTTGGCATCATCGGAGTCCTTAGTTCTCATGCATGAACCTGCAGCAGGCGCTGGATGATCCCTCGAGCGTCTTCGCGGCGCCCGCGGACGTGGTCCGCAACGAAGACGTGTCCCGCGAACAGAAGATCCAGATCTTGCGGCGCTGGGAATACGAGGCGCGCACGCTGGAAGTCGCCCAGGACGAGAACATGATGGGCGGCGTCGTCAGCCGGCTCGCGGAAGTACTCGACGCGCTTCATTCCCTCGGCGAGCAAGGGCAATCCGGTGCAATCAACATGCAAGGTGAAGCCCCCGAAGACACGACCCACTGATACAGAAGGAGAGCCACATGAATCGGACCACCACCATGACGATGGCACTCGTCGCGGTTCTCGCCGCCGCGGGGTGCAACAAGGGACTCATCAAGGAGCAGAAAGCAGAGATCGCGGATTTGCAGTCGAAGAATTCCGAGCTGACAGGCCAGCTCGAAGAGCAGACCAAGATGACTGACGAGCTCAATACGCAGCTCGCTGATCTTCAGTCGCAGCAGAAAGTATTGATTGAAGAGAAGGACGGGCTCACGCAGATCACACTCGACGGCTCTGCCACCTTCGGCTCGGCGTCGACATCACTCACGCACGACGGCAAGGAAGCCATCGACAGGATCTGGAGTGTGCTGGAGAATTATCCCGATCGGCGCATACTCATCGAAGGACACGCGGACAACCGCCGCATCGGTTCCAACATGAAGCAGACGTACCCGTCGAACTGGGAGCTGTCTTCGGCGCGCGCACACGCCGTCCTCCACTACGTGGAGAACAAGTACGCGCCGGAACCGGATCGTCTCGCGGCGGTCGGCTACGGGGAGTTCAGTCCTGTCGCTGACAACGAGACGCGTGAGGGACGCGCGCAGAATCGCCGCGTCGTCATCACGGTTGGCAGCAAGATGGCGATTCAGCAGCGCCAGATCCAGGCGCACGACCTGAACCAGCAGTCCACCGAACCTGTGACGCAGTAGCAGCAGTAGTAACGTTACGACGAACCCCGTGCTCGCATTACCACGAGCACGGGGTTTTCGTTTTTCGCTAGGTGGTCAGGCTGCGCAGACGCTCCGAGTCGCAGATGAAGATCATGCGCTGGCGAACGTCGATCAGCCCTTCACGCTTGAAGTGGTTCACGGCCAGGCTCGCGCTTTCGCGCGTCGACCCGATCAAGTCGGCGAGATCCTGCTGTGTCAGCCGCACGTCGATGGTGGCGCTGCCGTTGTGCTCGCCGGGAAAATCCGTGGCGAGACGCAGCAGCATGCGCGCCAGACGCGCGGGTACGTCGCGGAATACCATCTCATCGAGGCGGGTGGTGACGTGCGCCAGGCGCTTTGCCGTCATGCGGGTCATCTCGACGGCAAATTCCGGATCCTGGGTGAGCTTTTCGAAGTCAGCGGTACGCATCCGCGCGACGACCGACTGGTCCAGGGCGACGGCGCTGGCCGGCTCCGCGGTTTCGGACTCGGGCATTCCGAACAGCTCTCCCGGTCTCACGATGAACAGGATCAGCTCGCGGCCGGTGCGTGGATCGGCACGCGTCAGCTTGACGCGGCCATCGAGCAGGATCAGGACTCCCGGCTGCTCGCGTCGCGACGTGAACACAAGCTCACGCCGGCGGTAGGCCTGCACCCGCAGTGAGCGCGCAATCTCTTCCAGCTGCGATGCTTCCATGCGGCGAAACAGGCTCGCACGAGCGAGCTGCCGCATAACTGTGGCAATATGGGCGGCCGCAGTACTCATGCTTTTGACCTCCAGCGGGGGCGGGAAGGTGATTGGGGACTACGCGACCGGGGGGACCTTCATTATACGCAATGAGACCCTGTAATGTCCCTCACAAATACCCCGTAGAGCGAATACTCAGATTTCGGAGGTATCCGGCTTTTTGGATTGCTTGAGGATGGCGCGGAGAGCCGCACCGGGATCCAGGTGATCGAGCAGGAGCGTCACCTCGTCGCCGTCGATGGCGATGCCATGGCATTCGCGGCACACTTCGTAGGCAATGCCCATGGTGTGCTGCACGAACATGTCGCCGCCGCACTTGGGACACAACAGCCAGTAGTGCGCCCACAACATCTTCTGTCGCCGCTCCGCGCGCTTGCGATCGAGCTGGGCGCGCTTCTTCTCCACAGAAGAAGCCCCGGCCGCCTTCTTGCGCGGCGTTCGCGTGGTGCTGGATCGGGATTTGCCGGGCATGGTAACGTGGGCATTGTCCCACTACTTTTTTCTTCCTGTCAACGCATGGACACCAAGAAGACACAGAGAAAGCGCGCGCCGCGCACGGGCCGCCGGACGGCGAAAGCGACCCGCCACGCGTCGGCGCCGCCAGCGCGCACGCCGCAGCGACACTCGTCCCGGGCACTGGAGCAAACTATTGCCGCCATGCGCGGCGCCATCGCCGGCGGCCGGGCGGCCTCCGTCACCGAGATCGCGCATCGCGACCGTGATCCGTTTCGGGTTCTCATCTCGACAATTCTGAGCCTGCGCACGAAGGATGAGGTAACGACGGCGGCATCGGAACGCCTCTTTGCGCTGGCGGATACGCCGCGCACATTGGCGGCGCTTTCACCCCGCACCATCGAGCGCGCCATTTTTCCGGCCGGGTTTTATCGAACCAAGGCGCGCACGGTGCGCGATGTGGCTCACCGCATCGATGTGGAATACAACGGCCGTGTTCCGGACACGATCGAGGCCCTGCTCGATTTCAAAGGTGTCGGGCGCAAGACGGCTGCGCTCGTGGTGTCGCTCGGTTACGGGAAGGAAGCCATCTGCGTGGACACGCATGTGCACCGGATTTCCAACCGGCTGCAGTGGGTGAAGACCCGGTCGCCCGACGAAACCGAGCGCGCGCTGATGATCGTGCTCCCGCGCCGGCACTGGATCGGGATCAACGACACCATGGTGAGCTTCGGGCAGCGCGTGTGCCTGCCGGTATCTCCGCGCTGCTCCGCGTGTCCGCTCTTCGCTGCATGTCCGCGCGAAGGCGTGTTGCGGCATCGCTAGCCGCCTCGCGCAGACACGGTTGCGGCCCGGGCGCGCCGCAGCCGGGCACGCCAAGCCTACGGTAATGCCGGAGTTGCGCCGGTGGCGGAGCTTTGCTATCATCGCGAACCCCCAATCCAAAAGGACGTTTCCAATGAAGTATTTCGTTCGCGCCGCGCTGGCGCTGGGCGCTGCCGGGGTGCTCTGCCTCGCGTGCAGCAAAAAGGGCGGGCTCCAGCGCGCTACGGCATTTCCCGATTCGCTCGTGGGCAAGGAAGTCATTGCCATCGTCAACGGAGACACCATCCGCGGCAAGGACCTCCAGGTCCTGGCGTATGTCTCCATGGCCGCTCCCGATTCGATCAAGACCAAGTCGTTCAACAACAAGCTTCTCGACCAGCTGATCGATCGCTCGGCGTTCGTGCACGAAGCCCAGGCGGCCGGAGTCAACGCGCCGGATTCGGTCGTCGACATGATGATGAAGCAGTTCACCGCCAACTTTAATTCGGACCTGGCGAAGGAGCTCACCAAGCAGGGGCTCATGCCGGCGGATTTTCGCCGCGCCATCCAGCGCGACCTTCTGATCCGCGCCTATGTGAAGGACAAGATTCA
>DATEHD010000173.1:0-3411 GCA_035279765.1 Candidatus Krumholzibacteriia bacterium
CTCACCGATGCTCGTGTCGGTGTTCGGGCTGATCCTGAGCCTGTGGGGTGCGGTGGTGGTGGCGCGCGGTTCGCTTCTGGGCGGCGGCATCTTCCTGATTCTCGCCGGCGTATGCGACGTGCTCGACGGCGACCTCGCGCGGCGCCTTGGACGCGCGAGCCTGTTCGGCGCGTTCATTGATTCTCTGCTCGATCGCGTGAGTGAGTTTGCCTACTACGGCGGCATCCTGATGTTCGTCTTCCGCGACCGCAACGATGTTCCCATCTACGAACCCGTGGTGATCCTGCTGGCCCTCATGGGATCCATTCTCACCAGTTATGCGCGTGCGCGCGCCGAGGGCATCGGCATCGAGTGCAAGGTAGGTGTGATGGAACGCCCCGAGCGCATCGCTCTCATGGCACTCGGGCTCATCGCCGGGTACAAGTTCCTCCTGGCCGTGATGATGTTGCTCGCGTTGACCACGCTGGTGACTGTGGTGCAGCGCATCCGCCACGTCCAGCGTGTCTCGGCGGCGCGCGACGGTGCCGGGCACCCCGCTGACCGCCGCACCGGTTCCTGACCGAAGGCCCCTGGCTAACATGGCATGATCATGGGCGCCTGATCCCATAGGGCGTCGGGCAGGTCTTGTTGAAGTAGTTCTGAAGTGACTTAGAAAGACGAAACGGCGTTCAACACGGCCGCGTGCACGTCGTCGATCGCTCGTGTTCCGTCGATGCGGATCACGCGGCCGAATTGCTTCTCGTACACGGAGAGCATCTTCTCGTAATTCGCCGCGATGGTTTCCAGCTGCGCGCGCGTTTCATAAATCGACGTCGCGGCGTTGCGCGTGCCGATGCGCGCGAGGCACACATCCACGGGCACCGCCACAAACAGCGTGAGATCGGGAATCGCGCAGCCGCGGTTCACGTTGATCACCCATTCCGCGCCGATGCGCGCGTCCAGCGTCTGGTAGGCCATCGAGGAGAGCAGGTAGCGGTCGCAGACAACGTGGCCGCGCGACAGCGCGGCAGTGATGACTCCGGAGTGGGCGAGGCGGTCAGCCGCGAATAGGAGACCCATCGCACGCTCGTCCGGGCGATAGGGTGATCCGTCCCGGCCGGGTTCCCGCCCCGTCAGCAGGCGACGAATGAATGCTCCGATGGGCTCGGGCGTGGGCTCATGGGTGAGGAAACTCGCGGCGCCCCCACGCGTAAAATAGTCGTGCAACCGGGCGGCCTGCGTGGTGGTACCTGCACCATCGAGGCCTTCAAAAACGATAAATCGCGCGTTGTTTCGGGGCATGTGACGCAGCCGGTGGGTGGCCGGGCGAGGTGGAGTCTAGCAGTGGATGGGCTGCGGGGCAAAGGTCGGGTTGCCGCCCCTGTTTGATCCATATTATATTTCGGCCGCTTAGAAGGATCTAGCCCGACGCGAGAGCCGCGGACGCGGCCTGCCTCGAGAGCGGCCACTTTCTGGAATGCATGTTGCACGTATCGACTTCCACGCTTTCAGGCACCGTGGATCTCGATCGGGAGGATTGAATTGAAGCGCTTCACACCACGTCATCTCGTAATTGCCATTTCTTTCCTCGCGATCTTCGCGATATCCGCTGCTTCCTTTGCCGGCAAAAATGCGCCGAAGCAGCAGGATCAGCAGCAGCAACAGCAACTGCAGCAGCAGCAACAGCCGGATCAGCAGCAGCAGACTGACCAGCAGGCGCAGCCTGCGGAACGCACCGACGTCTATCACGACCTCGAGATCTTCACGAAGATCCTGGAGAAGGTGTCGCAGAACTACGTCACCGAGGTCGACACCCACAAGCTCATGAAGAAGGCGATCGACGGGATGCTCTCCGAGCTCGACCCGCACAGCCAGTATCTCGATGGGCTCGACTATGAAGACTTGATGGTCTCCACGCGCGGCGAATTCGGCGGCCTCGGCATGCTGATTTCGTTCCGCGACAATTATCCCACCGTGATGTCACCGATCGACGGAACTCCCGCCGAGCGCGCCGGCATTCGCGGTGGCGACCAGATCGTCGAGATCGAAGGGCAGAACACCGCGGGCTGGACAGTCGACAAGGCGGTCGGCCTGCTGCGCGGCGAGCCCGGCACCAAGATCAAGTTCCGCATTCGCCACCCGAACGACACCGATAACAGCAGCACCGAGTACGTGCTCGTGCGCGAAGTGATCAACGTCTCCAGCGTTCCGTACCACGGCATGCTGAAGGACGGGGTGGGTTACATCCGCGTTTCCAATTTCGCGCAAAAGACGGCGCCGGAAATGGAAGCCGCGCTGGAAGAGCTCGAAGGCAAGGGCATGCGCGGTCTCGTGCTCGACTTCCGCTCCAATCCGGGCGGTCTCCTGCAGACGGCGACCGAAGTGAGCGAGCTCTTCCTCGAGAAGGACAAGCTGCTCGTCTACACCAAGGGCCGCCTCGCGAACTCGAATCGCAAGTACTACTCGGCCAACCGCAACGTTCATGGCGGTTATCCGATCGTGGTCATGGTCAACGGCGCCAGCGCCTCCGCCTCCGAGATTTTCGCCGGCGCGATGCAGGACTGGGACGCGGCTTTCGTGGTCGGACAGACGTCATATGGAAAGGGCACCGTGCAGACGGTGTTCAAGCTCTCGGATACGGAAGCGGTCAAGCTCACCACGGCCAAGTACTACACGCCGAGCGGCCGCAGCATCCACAAGGATGCGAATGATCATCCGCACGACGACCAGGTGGCGTTGAACGGCGACGGCAGCGACAGCGACGACGAAAGCGCGGCGCCGGATGCGCCCGACGCCAAGATCGACGGCAAGAATTCCGAGCTCAAGGAAGTGAAGGACGCCAAGGAGAAGCCGGTGTTCTACACCTCGAGCGGTCGCGTCGTGTACGGCGGCGGCGGTATCACGCCGGACCTCGAGCTTCCGGTGCGCGAGTACACGGATATGCAGCGCGCGCTCGAGAAGGACTACCTCGGGTTCTCCTTCGCGATGGATTACCTGAAGACACACAAGGACGTGACCCAGGACTTCACCACCACCGACGCGGTGCTCAACGATTTCTACAAGTACCTGGACACGAAGAAATTCTCGTACAAGAAGGAAGATCTCACGCCTGACAACGTGGACTACATCCGCACCATGGTCGCGCGTGAGGTCGTCAACGCCAAGTTCGGCCGCAACGCGATGTACAAGGTCGTGGTCGACCAGGATCCCGATGTCAACGAGGTGCTCCAGATCCTCCAGAAGCATCCGACGTTGAAGTCACTGTTCGCCTACGGAGACGAGGAGAAGGGCAGCGTCAAGAAAGCTGCCCCGAAGACGGACGACAAACAGCCGGCCAAGAAGAAGTAGCACTCCAGCCGGCGTCGCCCACTGGAACACGACATGCGAAAAGTCGTCGTGCTATGCGATTTCGACGGCACGGTGGCGGAGAAG
>DATEHD010000174.1:0-2169 GCA_035279765.1 Candidatus Krumholzibacteriia bacterium
GAGATGCGGGGCGTGAGCGCGGCGGCGCTCGTTCCCAACGTCGACGAAGTGATCGTGAGCGCGCGCCCGACGCAGTTGTTCACTCCGCTGCCCGACGGTTTTCTCTACATGGGATTCATCTTTGCGCGCGCGAACACGCCCACCGAAGTCGAGAGCGCGCTGCGCACCGCCTTCAACAGGCTCGAGCCCGTCCTCGACGCGGCAGCCTAGCGCACCAGGACCAGCTTGGTGGTCGCGCTCTGTGCTCCCGCGCGCAGGCGCAGGAAATAAACACCGCTCGCCGACGGACTTCCTTTCTCGTCTTCACCGTTCCACACCAGGGTGTGACTTCCCGCCTCCAGCACCCGCGCGGCGAGTGTCGCCACGCGCCGACCCGACACGTCGTGCACGGTCGCGTTCACCATGCCGCGCGACGGATTCACGAACGATATCTGAACCTGCGGATTGAAGGGATTGGGATACGTGCGCAGATGCAGCGTGCGCGGTGAGGCGTTTTCGACCCCGGTCGGCTGGGTGCGTACGCGATAGCTGCCTTCGAGGTGAGACGGCACGGGCTGGCCGCGGTAATAGACGCCATCCACGAGTCCTGCCAGCACACGAAAATCCGCATCCGGCCGGCTCAGGTGCACGTTGCTTCCGTCGAAGACGAGCGATGCCGGAGCGTCATCCACCGCGGCGATCAAAATGCCGGCGGCGCTGAGATACGTCGCGTTGACAAGCGTGAAGCCTGCAATGGCGGGGCCATTGCTGCGCACCATCGACACCTCGGCGTCCGTCACGAGGTTGGGATACACCACGCCGTCGTCGGCAGCGAGACCACCCGGCGAATACGGAGTGCGCATCCGGATATCGTCGACGATGGCATTGCCCCAGTCCAGGGTGAGGCGCGCGCCATTGGGGAGCGGTGTGCGCGTAACCGCCGGCGCCGTGCCCTGCGCCGGCAGGGGCAGGAGCACCAGCGTGAAATACGGATCGACAGCGCGCGTGCCCACCATCAACAGCTGCGAATTCGGGTCCTCGTTCGCATTGTCGAAGGGCGCAATGCTCGCCGACAACGCGGTGCGGGCGGGTTGGAGACAGAGGATGCGCAACGATGCGGCGGCGGTGGTGACGCTCAGCGCTCCCGTCGTCGTGTCGATGACAGCCGACGACGGTGCGTGCATGCACCAGTCGTAGCGGTGCGAATTCGAATCCTTCTTGATGTCGTCGCGCATCACGAAATAGGGCGGCACATTGTCGCCGTGCACGGCCACGATGGTGCGCAGCGCGTGCTCCACCGGGTTGGCGCCCGCGTATCCCCAGCTCCAGTTGCTCCACGCGTACGGCACGCCGGCGTCGTTGTAGGGGCTGTGCGTGGAATACGCCAGCGTCGCGTCGCCGCGCACGATGTCGGCATAGTCGGTGGTGACGAATTGGGTGATCTTGCCGTCGGTGCCGATCGAGCTGCCGGCGTTGTGCTCGCCGTTGCCATCGATGCGGATGATGTTGTGCGCCTCGCTCTGCTTGGCCCAGGACCCGGCGCCATTGTCGAGCACGAGCTTCTCGCCGTAGGCCGACAGCGTGAACTGGTTCTGATCTTCCTGCGCGTGTCCGCCCCGGAATTCACCCGAGTAGAAGCTGAACACCACGTCGCCGGAGGTGCCGCCGTCCGGCCAGCCCGTGCGGAAATAATAGAGTCCGCGGTCTTCCCACACATGGCTGCGCGGGAGCACGGTGCCCGGGTTGACGGGCGTAAGATTGCGGTGCCATAACACCGTCGACGCCTTGTCATTCTCGTCGAGCATGTCCTTGCCATACGCACCCGCGGAATGATCCCACATGTAGGCGGCGAGGTGGCTTCCCCATTCGCTCTGCGCCCACGCCCAGTAAGTGGTATGGCGCGCGAGGGGACGAAAATAGTCGGTCTGATCCTGGATGTTGTTCACGCGGCCACCGCCGCCGGTGTCGAGCTCGTACGGCACCCAGCGCTCCACCGCGCGAATGGAGGGATCGAGCGCGTAGTCAACGCCGTCAAAACGTTTGCGCGCGGCAAAATAGTAGATGAGGTTACGCAGGCTCCAGCCAATGTAGAGGGTGCCTTCGCGGTAGCAGCCGTCGTTCGCGAGATGCGTGTCGCGCCACGCGTGATAGAAATCATCCGCCGCCGCGCGCGCGGCGTCGGTGCTCGAC
>DATEHD010000175.1:0-3984 GCA_035279765.1 Candidatus Krumholzibacteriia bacterium
TGGCGAATCAATCTTCGGCTTTCAACGCTTTCTCCTCCGCCATTTCCGCGTCCAGCGTGTTCGCACCGGAGTCTTGATTGCGCTGGTGTGCGCTTTGATCCTTGCGGGCGTAGGCCTCCTGGATCCGCGTGCGCTTGGACCCGGCAACCATCTGACATCCGAGATCCTGGCCGGCCGGGAACATATCGGCATCACCACGATCGTGGCCCGCTTTGTCACCACCCTGGTCAGTTACGTGAGCGGCTGCGCCGGCGGGATTTTTGCGCCGTCTCTCGCCCTGGGCGCCAGCCTCGGGTCATGGATCTCCTCGTGGTGGGTGGGGCAGAATGCGGTGCTCCTGTCACTCCTCGGAATGATCGCCGTGCTGACCGGAGTGACCCTGTGCCCGTTTACGTCGTTCGTGCTGATCCTGGAGATGACCGATCGCCACAACGCCATCTTTGCCATGATGCTGACGGCGCTCGCCGCGCAGGCCAGCGCGCATCTCATCACCCGCGATTCGTTCTACGAGAAATCGAAGCGGACCATTCGTGCTGCGCTGGTCGCGGGAAGCGGGCACCGGCGGCGCGCAGAAGATCGCCCCGCCCTGGCCGAAGGCCGGGAGTCCGGCGTCGAGGCCGAAGCGCTCCCGGATCTATTCCCGCGGGAAGAGTAAAGACAGCGAGCGCGCGATGCGGTTGGGAATGTCTGTAAAGCGCCGCGCGGGGCCGCCCACGAGGGACTGGTTCACCTCGAGCTCGATTCCAAGGTAGCGCGTCGCCGGGAACTTGTCGCGCAAGGCCGTCGTGAGTCCATCGCTCGAGCCCTTGTAGGGATAGTTCTTTTTCACGCGCAAGAGCGGTGCTTCCCAGTGCAGCGCGTGCAGCCACACTTCGCAGAAATCCACCTCGGCCTTTCGCTTCGGATCGAACAACAGCCCGATGTCCGCGGTCCGTTTCTTGCCCTTGAGGACGGGGGTGAAGGTGTGCACGCCCACGTGCACGACGCGATCGTGCTCGCGCAGCGCGCTGCGGATCACGGCCTCAACGGCGCCGCGATGGGGAAGATAGTGGCGAGCGACGAGCTGCTTGCGCTCCTCGCGCACCAGCTTGCGTGTGAACGCCGAGAACAGTCGTGGGTGTCCAACGGAGCGGTTGGTGTCTACGACAAGTCGTGACACCGTGTTGGCCAACAGCGGAGCGCCCGTATCTTTCGCAATCGCACGCGCCAATTCAACAGCTCCCGGATCCCATCCGAGATGGGAAACAAGCACGCGCTGTTTTCCTTTGAACAGCGTGCGATATTGCGGGGGAACGCGGTGGCCCGCGTGTTCACAGCTCAACACCAGCGCTACGCGATTACTTTTCGGCATGGAACATCCTGTTCTCCTGGAGACAGTCGCACAGGCGAGAGTAAACGTCGTGCAGGCGGTCCCGGTCCAGCGCCAATCGCGCGGCCACATCCGGCTTTTCGCCGCAAACCGCGCGGACGATGCGCCGTGCCAGCGGTCCTTCCTGCAAGATGGTGCGCACCGACCGGCTTCGGGCATCCGAGAAGTCGGCGTCCGACGCGACCACATTGCCGACCAGGTGCTCCCAGACATCGCGCGCCGTGGCTTCTTTGGCCCGGATGCCGAAGGCATCGAGGTAATCACGGTCGCGAATCATCGCCGCTTCGGCGGTATGCGTCGTGCTCTTCAGAATGGTGTTGAGCGGCTCGGTCCCCGCGTGCTTCTGGCGCTCGAGCGGCTGCCATTTCTCGGAGACGAGCGCGCGCAGCACGCACGTGATGGCGTGCAGGATTGCCATGTCTGCCGACGGGCACTCCTGCACATCGATGATGCGGATTTCGATGGCGCTGCGGTCGAAGCGCGCGATGGCGCCGCGGGCGTTGAGCCACTCGTCGCGCAGGATCTCATCGCGGTCGTACGGCGCGATGTCGGCGTACATGGGCCCGAGGATTTTCTCCTCGTAATCACGCTTCGTGAACACCGGCTCCGGGATCACCTGCCCGGTGATGGACGGAATCTTCTTCTGGTTCTCGCGGTAGTAGTGCATGCGGCTGTCCATGAGGCCGGTGAGCCGGCTGTCCATGATGGGCGAGCTGGCAGCGAGCGCCGGGATGATGGGCAGGACGAGGCGGATGGCCGCGTGCAGCCGCCCGAATTCCGCGTCCCCGGCAAACGGCAGATTGAGATGCGTGCACTGGAGGTTCGACCAGCCGTGACCGGTGGTGCCGAAGATCTTGTCGAAGGCGGCGTAGATTTCGTTGTCCTCGTGGGGCCACAGACGGGTCTCGCGCGCGGGATCCATCCACGGATGCGCCGCGCCCGGCATGAGCCGGCCGCCTTCGCCCGCGAGGATCTTCTCGATCTCGTGCACGGCGGAGTTGAACGCGTCGTCCAAGCCGCGCAAACCCGGCGCGGGGCCATTGGTCTTGAGCTCCATCACGTGCAGCACAAGCTCGTTGGACCACGCCAGGGCACCGCGCTCCACTTCGGATGTGTATTCACGCGCGACGGAATAGATGACGTGGTCGCTCAGGGGGAGGACGTCGAGCGAGCGCGCGTCGACGATCATGTATTCGAGCTCGACGCCGACGCCTTCGAACAGTCCCAGGGTCTTCAAGCTGTCAGACTCCCTTGATCTCTTCGATGCGGCGCAGGAGCGATTTCATGACCCGCAGGTAGAGCTTGTCGCCCAGGATCTTGTCCTCGCAGCCGGCTTCGATGCTGGGGTTGTCATTCACTTCGATCAGGTAGAACTCGTCGCCGCGCTGTTTCATGTCGACGCCGTAGAGCCCGTCACCCACCGCGCTGGCCGCCGCCGTGGCCAGCCGGATGAGCTCGCGCGGCGCACGCGGCACCGCGATCGTCTCGACACGGCCGGAGCGCAGCGAGCCGCTGCGCGTCCGCTTCAGAATCTGCCAGTGCTTGTGCGCCATGAAGTAGCGGCACGTGTACAGCGCCTTGCCTTCCAGGACACCGATGCGCCAGTCAAAGTCGGTGGGCATGAACTCCTGCGCCACCAGGAGATCCGAGCTCTCGAGGCGTCGCGCAATTTCATCGTCGAGCTCGGCGCGCGTGTTGAGCTTCACCACGCCGCGCGAGAACGAGCTGTCGGGCTGTTTCACCACGCAGGGAAGGTTCAACACGTCGGCGACTTCCTTCGAGTTCTCGCGGTGCACGATCATCGTCCGGGGCGTGGGCAGCTTGTACTGGTCGAACATCTCGGCCAGGTACACCTTGTTGCTGCAGCGGATGATCGACTCGGGGTCGTCGATGACGGCCAGGCCCTCCGCGGCCGCGCGGCGCGAGAAGCGGAAGGTGTGGTGGTTGACAGCGGTCGTCTCGCGAATAAAAAGCGCGTCGAACTCGCCGACGCGCCGGTAATCCTCGGGCGTGATGATCTGCGGGTCGAGGCCGATGCTCTCGGCGGCGCGCCCGAACTTGCGCAGCGCCACCGAATCGGAGGGCGGGTCGTTCTCGTCCGGGTTCACCAGGATGGCGAGGTCATACTTGAAGCGCTTGCCGCCGCGCCGCCGCCGCTCGCTGCGCAGGAAGTATTGTCCGGCGGCGTTGACCACGAACGGACGCTGCCAGTCGGGGATTTCTTTGACACCGATGGGTGTGACCTGGTCGAGCTCCCACTTGTCCTTCTTGTACTGGAACTCGGCGCGGATCAGCGGTGCTTCGAAGAAGGAGAAGAGCGCCAGCGCGAGGCGCTCGTAGCGCTTCACGGTGGTCTTTCCGAAGTAGATGTTGAGCTGGTATTTCTCGGCCTTGATGTGCGCGAACGCACGCTGGATCAACTCGTCGATATCCTCGGAGCGGATGCGAAAGATGGCCTCCGAGCGCATGTCCTGCAGCGTCATGATGCTCGGAATGGCGCGGTGGCCACGGGCGCCGGCGAGGAGCGAGACGTAGTAGCCGCTGCTCATGTAGCGGTACGACCGGCACAGGTTGAACACCTTGGCGTTCTCGATGTCGTTGTATTCCGGATCGGA
>DATEHD010000176.1:0-4812 GCA_035279765.1 Candidatus Krumholzibacteriia bacterium
GTGCTTGTTGACGAAGCCATCTGGTATCCGGTGTACGGCGAAGGAGTCCTCAATCATTCGACGGAGTACTACGGCATCCCCGTCAATGACTCGCATCCGTACTCGTACGCGATCGAAAACATGTTCCCGCAGCTGGCCGCCGACATGAAGGATCACTTCGGGGCAACCAAGGACATCATGCCCAACTACGGGCACGTTCTCTTTCTCAACTTTGCCAATCGCTGCGCGCAGAACATCCAGAAGACAACGCCGTGGATTTATGGCGAAGTGTGGGCCACATACACCGGGACGTCGTCCCCCACCTCGGGCGGGAATCGCTGCATCACCGAGGACTACGATTACGACGAAGCCGTCCGCCAGATCATCTACCAGACGCGCGCGGGCGGACGCCGCGTGGTGGGTGCGCGCGATTATTCCAACGGAAGCAGCGGAACGGATCGCGGCAAGATCCTGTCGCTCGGCCTCTACTACCTGGTGCACAACTCGCACACGTACTACATGTACGAGACGCTGATCGGCCACGCCGGCAGCGGAAACATTGCGACGTGGGGTTACAATCCCGCGGTGGACTTTGACATCGGCCAGCCCATGCCGGTTCCCAACGGAATGACCGACTTCGAGGGCAAGACGAACACCAAGGAGCATTACCTGTTCGCCAGCGGCCCGGATCCTGTCAACAATTCGCTCACGTACCACGTGTGGGGGCGCCGCTTCACCAACGCGCTCGTACTCGTGAAACTCCTGCCCGCCGGCTCGACCACGGATAATGCGAGCATCACGACCCACATGCTCGATGGCACCTACATGCCGCTCAACGTCGACGGCACGGTGGGCGCTCCCGTCACCCAGGTGAGCCTTCGCAACAACGAAGCCTTGATCCTGATCCCCGCCAACTGATCCGCGACAGCTTGATTGTTTGAAGCAAGCACCCTAAAGTAGCGGCGTGAATTCGCTTTCGCAGGCGGATCAGAAGCAGTCCCACACGCGCGAGCGCTACCAGCTCTGGCTGCTCGTGCTGCTCGCTGTTGTCACGCGGGCGCTTTTCATCTACCGCTCGGGCGCGCCCGAACCGGACACGGTGGCCATGATCGCGGGCATGGCCATGGGCATGTCGGGTCATGTTTCCGCCGGCGACGCGCTCCTCTATGGCCGCGCCGTAAATCCCGGAATGCACATGCTCGCGGTGCGGCTCTTCCCGCTCTTCCTGGGCCCGCAGCACTTGCTGCCGTTCTTGAACTGGCTGACGGTGGCGTGCGCATCACTCACGCTGCTTCCCTTCTATTCCCTGATTCGCCCGTACTTGAGTCACCGCGTTGCCCTCGCGTCTCTCGTCCTGTGGATCCTGACGCCGATTGTCTGGGAATCGGGCACCTTTTATCACCCGCTGGTGCCGGCGATGTTGCTTCTGTTGCTCGCACTCGTGCTCGCGCGTCATATCGATTCCACGGCACGCGGCATCTCCGCGTTTGTGCTGGTGACACTGCTGGCGTCGCTCGCGTTTCTCGTTCGCGTCGAAGTCTTTTTTGTGTGGCCCGGACTTTTGGCGTTGACGCTCACGTCGCGTCGCCGCGGGCGCGACACGTCCATCCTGCTCGCCGTGAGCGTGATCGTGGGGCTCATTTATATGGTGGAGGCTCGGGGCGTGGGATCGTCTGCGGGTAGTCCTTCGACCGCCGGATTCGTAAAGACCGCGTCGGGGCTGTACACGAGCACCTTCAATCTGCGCGGCCTTCCTCGCTCTGCGACGTGGATGGTGCTGGGAATGGGGGTCATGACGCTCGCGGCCTGCGTGTGGGGAATGCGGCGAAGGCCGGATGGAAATGCGCGCTTGCTGACGGCCGCGCTCGCCTGGTCGCTTCCATCGATGATCTTCTGGCTGCCCCAGCCGACGCCGATCAACAGGCACTATCTGCTGGCGACGATGGGAATCGTTGTCGTTCTCGGCGTGCTGTTGCTCTCACGGGTGAGTGCGCGTCGCCTCATGGCACTCACGATCGGCGTCGCGTCATTGAATCTGCTCGTGCCGGATCTCGCCTATCGCACGTACAACGCGAGACACGTCCCCAAGACGGCGCACGGTTCGTTTTTCTACTATCACAGCATGGCGTCGCGTCAGATCGAAACGGATGCACGCGACGCACAGCGCATCGCGACCTGCAACACGGCCGGCACGACGCAATCGTCGCCACGTTCATGCGCGCTTGTGCACTGGGAAGAGTTTGCGCACGTGGCCTACGCTCTCTCCGTCAGCGGGCGGCGTGTGACGCCCGGGCCCGTGACCACCGTGTTTCCCGGAGTGCGCGATGTACGCTTCAATGTCGACGACGGCGAAGTGCGCCTGATCAGTTACACGTATTTTGAGGATCAGGATCTGCGCAACCGCGTCTCCGCCATTCTGCAAGAATCGCAACGCGGGGGTTATTGCCTCTTCGCACCCAACGAGCTACGCGAACGCGTACCGGAGCTGCGGGCACTGGGAACGGCGCTTCAGGGGTACTGACGATTACGCAACGCCATTAGAGCGCAGGTTCCCGGAGAAGATTCCGCGCGTCGGCGTAAACCAGGAAGAACCAAGAAGCAAGCAGGAGGATGAGCGGCTGACAATCCTGGGCCAGGCGTCCGATATCCGCGGGAAGAACCCGAAGCCCATCAAGACAAAGCAATGCCGCAACTGCATAGACTCCCATCGAACGGCTCTTAACCGATGGAAGCAAGAGACCGAGCACTGGAACAATCAAGATCATGTACGAGTAGATCATCATCCGCGGAGCCACCAGCGCATAGCAAAAGCACGCCACCAATACGGCGAATTGGGCCTGGGAACGCAGGGCACGGACGATCAGGCGCCGGCCAAGAATCAAGACTCCGCCGCTGAACAACAGCCACAGCGCATAGGGAATCGCAGCCGAAACTCCGAACACTGCCGGGTAGCGCCGGGCAAGTTCAACGGCGACTCCAAACGCACTGGGATTCGACTCGAGCCATGCCGGCGTAGAGCTCGCCGCGCGGACAAAATCCCGGAAGTAACCCGGATGACCGGCGAATGAACCGGCGGTCACCACGGCCAACAGAAGGAACGCGGAAGCAAACAGAAAGGTTCCGCGCCTTCCCCTGTTCGGTGAAACCAGTAGCAGGATGAGAAACGCCGCCAGCGTCAGCTTGAAGAGCGCGGCAGCGACCACCAAGCCCGCAAACGCAACCGGCCGGCCACGCACGAGACATGCAAAGCCCGACCACAAGAGCAACTGTTCCAGAGTGGACACATTGCCCGCCTTGATATCCCAGATCGTCGCGGCCTGAAACGCGAAGAGTCCGACTACGAGTATCCAGAGCCAGTCGACGTCCCGAAGGAATACGCGCTTCCACAGGGAAATCAACCCGATAATCGCTCCCGCTTTGATCAGCAACCAGATGCGGTGCGCAGTTGCGTAATCGAGCTGCGCAAGCGGCCTCATCAAGTAAAGTGCGGTCAACGGATAAACAAAGCGGAGCGGGTGACTGCCTTCTCCGGCTACCTGGGCAAGGGCAGGCACCTGATAGGGATTGAGCCCGCGGTCGAGGGCCCGGCTTGCGTAGAAATAGGTTTTGAAATCCCACTGGTAACCGTCGACGCGCACCCAGACCGAGAGGAATACGCCAAGCCAACAGGCACAAACAAGCGACAACGCCGCTTGCTTGAGAAAACGTCGTCTATCAGGCACCCGCCGGCCGAACTCAGACTCGACGCTCATGATGAGCAATCGTATCAGGCCGGGGTCGCTTCGCAAAATGAAAGCATCCAATGGCCGTGCAACGGCGAGTTGCGCGAGCGGGCTCCGGACTGAAAGCGATTGGGAACCGTGTCGAGGACTGCTGGACTACAGGATGCCCGCGCCGGCGCCGGCGCTGATGGCGGCGGCGGGAGTGCGCTCGATGCGCTTGATGGCGAGGTAGGTGGTGTCATCCACCTGGGGAGTGGCGCCGATGAATGAGCGCATGTTGGCGTAAAGCGCCGTGCATAATCTGTACGGAGTGAGCGACATGTTATCAATCACGGCGTCGACGAAGCGCTGCTCCCCGTATTCCTCCGTGCCGTTGGTCGCTTCGGTGGCGCCATCGGTGTAACACACGAGCACCTCGTCGCTGCCCAGGCGCATGCGGCCTTCCTGCCAGTCCATTTCCGTATCCTTCAGAATGCCGAGCACGGGGCCGCCGACTTCGAGACGGCGAAAGGTTCCGTCCGGCGAGACGACGAGCGGCGGGTTGTGGCCGGCGTTGCAGTATGAAAGCTCGCCCGTGTCGGGGTTGAGCACGCCCACGAACGTGGTGACGAAATCCTGCTGGCGCACGGTTTCGAGCAGAATCTGATTCAGGCGCAGCACCATCTGGCGCGCGCTGGCGGTGAACGGCGCCACCGTGCGAAACGTTGCGCGGAAGCTGGCCATGATGAGCGACGCGGGCACACCCTTCCCCGCCACATCCGCAATCGCGAACGCAACCAGCCGGTTCATGGCCGGAAAGAAATCGTAGTAGTCGCCGCTCACTTCGAGTGACGGAAAATTGGCGCCCGCGATGCGGAAATTCGTCGTGACGAGCGACTTCTTGGGCGAGAAGAACTCCTGCACGATGCGCGCGAGGCGCAGCTCCTCTTCCATCTCGAGCTTTACCTTGCGCTCTTCGTACAAATGCGCGCGGTCGATGGCGACGGCCGCTTCGGCCGCGAAGGCTTCGAGCAGGCGCAGGTCGTCCTCCGTGTATGCGTCGTGGCGGTCGCTCTCCAGGTTGAACACGCCCAGCACCTGCCCGCGGAGGATCATGGGCGCCACCATCTCG
>DATEHD010000177.1:0-6183 GCA_035279765.1 Candidatus Krumholzibacteriia bacterium
AAAAATCAAAAGAGACGCTTAAGATACCTAAGGACGCACGGGATAGAAGCACGAAGGGGACCGTCGCATGACGGTCCCCTTTTTTTTCGTGCAAATGAAAATGGTCGGGGCGACAGGATTCGAACCTGCGACCACTTGCACCCCATGCAAGTGCGCTACCGGGCTGCGCCACGCCCCGACCAAAACTGGTGAACGACGATTATATCAGACGATGCTTTCGGCCTCTTGGCTTTCGCGGTCGATCAGGTCGCGCAACTCTTCGAGTTCCTTTTTCACCGAAAGGAGAATGTGACGTGCCTGCGGATCGCTGAACGGGATCGCCATCTGCTTGATGATGGGATCCGGATTGCCGAAGTTCTCCTGCAGCTTCTTGCGCGCGCCGTTGATTGTGAACTTCTCCTTGTAGAGAAGATCACGAATGGCGAGCACGGCTTTGATATCGCGCGGCCGGTAGCTGCGATTGCCGGCGCGGTTTTTCTTGGGACGCAGGGAGGGAAATTCCGTCTCCCAGTAACGCAACACGTGAGGCTTCACACCGGTGAGATCACTGACCTCGCCAATCGTGTAATACATCTTGCCGGCGGTCGTCTTGTACCTCATGCGCGTGTTTCCTTTCCACTCTGCGAGGTGCGCTCCGCACGCGGCGGACGCGTCATCAGCATGGCGATGGCTTCCTTCGGGTCGTGGCCTTCGAACAGCACCCGGTGCACCATTTCGATGATCGGGAGCTCGACGCCCTTCTCGCGGCCCAGATCGACCGCGGCGCGCGTTGTGCGCACACCCTCCGCCACCATTCCCAGCTTCGACAGCGCTTCCTCGAGCTTCTCGCCGCGACCGATCGCTTCTCCCACGCGACGGTTGCGGCTGTGCCGACTGAGACAGGTAACCACGAGGTCCCCCACACCGGCAAGCCCGGAAAACGTCTCCGGCCTCGCCCCCATGGCTGTCCCGAGCCTCGTCATCTCGGACAGCCCGCGCGTCACCAGCGCGGCCTTGGTGTTGTCGCCGCCGCCGGCTCCATCCAGGATGCCGGCCGCAATGGCGATCGAATTCTTGAGCGACGTCGCGAGCTCGACGCCCGTGATGTCATCGTTGGTGTAGATGCGAAGGTACGGTCGGCCGAAGGCCTGCTGCACGGCCTCGCACTCCTTCTTGCCCGCCCCCGCGGCCACGATCGACGTGGCGATGTGCTTGCTCACTTCTTCTGCGTGGCTCGGGCCCACCAGTGACACGATGCGCCGGGCCTTGACGCCCAGCTCCTCGGCGAGGATCTCGCTCATGCGCCGGTGCGTACCTTCTTCGAGCCCCTTGCTGACGCTGACGAACACCACCTCGTCACTCAGCGCGTGGGTGGCGGCCACAGCCTTCGCCGTCTCGCGCATCGTATGCGAGGGGACCGCGAACACCACCATCAGCGTATTCCCGACCGCGGCCGCGAGCTCGCTCGTCACCGCGATGTTGTCGGGCAGTTTCACACCCCGGAGGTAGCGCGTGTTCTCGCGCGTGCTCTGCGTAATCTGCGCGCGTGGCGCGTCGTGATCCCAGAGCTCCACGTCGTGGGCGTTCTCGGCCAGTACGACGGCCAGCGTCGTGCCCCAGCTTCCCGCGCCCAGGACGGCGATGCGCATCAGGCGGTGTCGCGCTTGCGCGCCAGCCTGGGTTCGGTTCCGGCCACGAGGCGCTTGATATTGCCGCGGTGCTTCCAGATCACCACGAGCATCACCAGGATCGAAGCCCCGATCACGTCTTTCGACGCGTCCGCCAGTCCGTAATGCTCGGTGAGATACACAGCAATGGGCAGCGTCACCGCCGCCGAGAGACTGGCGAGCGAGACGATCTTGCGCGCCGCGAACACAATCACGAAAACCGCGAAGGCGAACAGGAATGCCCAGGGCGCCAGCGCCGCAAAGGCGCCGGCCGAGGTCGCGATTCCCTTGCCGCCCGAAAAGCGCAGGTACGGGCTGAACAGGTGCCCGAGCACGGCGCCCACCGCGGCGGCCAGCTCGTGCACGGGCTCGTTGCCGGGAACGTCCCATGCGCTCGCCACCAAAACCGGGATGCAACCCTTGGCGATGTCGAGAACGAGCACGACGAGTGCTATCTTTCCGCCCAGGATGCGGTATGTGTTCGACGCACCCAGGTTGCCGCTCCCGTGCTGGCGCAGATCAATGCCCTTCCACGCCCCGGCGAGATAGCTGAACGGAATCCCACCCACGAGGTAGCTGCCTACGAGGACAAGAGCAACCGTGAGCGCGGTCACGACGCCACCTTGCGTTTGGCCTTGAGGCGCGAACGGCGCGTGGGCCGTGCCTTCGGCGAATCCCGGGTGTCCTTTGCCGAGCGGCGCTCCGTCATCTCGAGCCGGATCAGCGATCCCTCGAAACCGAACGCCTCGCGCAACCGGTTGTTCAGGAACCGAAGGTAGTACCTGTTGAAATGGTTGGCGCGGTTCACGAACAACGTGATGGTGGGCGGTGCCACGTCAATCTGCGTCGCGTAGAAGATCTTGCCGTTGCCTCCCGAGTGGAAGGGCGGCGGATTCTTGGCGGTGATCTTCGCAAGGACGCGATTGAGCTCGGCGGTCGGGATGCGCTTCTCGCGCTCTTCCTTGATGCGCCAGGCCGTCTCCAGCACCTTGTCGATACGCTGATTGTCTTTCACCGAGATGAACATCACCGGCGCGTAGTCGAGGAAGCCGCATTTGCGTCGAAAATCCTTCTCGATTTGAACGTAGGTCTTGTCGGCCTTCTTGGGGACGGCATCCCATTTGTTGAAGCACACGACGACGCCGCGCGCCGCGTTGTGCGGATAGCTGGCCACCTTGACGTCCTGGTTGTTCACATCGCGCGTGGCGTCGAGCATGACGATGGCGACATCGCAGCGCTCGATGGCCTCGAGGCTCTTGAGCGTGCTCAGAATATCGAGGTCCGCCGACGTGCGCGCCTTGCGCCGGATACCGGCGGTATCGACAAGCGTGATGCGCCGCTTGCGCCACTGCAGCGACACGTCGATGGAATCGCGCGTGGTGCCGGGGCGTGAATCCACGATGTTCGTCTCTTCCCCCACAATGGCGTTCACGAGGCTCGACTTCCCAACGTTGGGAACGCCGGCGATGGCGAGGCGCAGATCGGTGTGGAGGTCTTGGGTCGAAGCGCGTGGCAGGAGCTTCACGATCTCGTCCAGGAGATCGCCGGTACCCTCGCCATGCAGCGCGCTGACCTCGTAGTAGGTCTCGAAGCCCAGCCGGTGAAACTCGCTCGCCAGGCCCTTGGCCACGGGGCGCTCGGCCTTGTTCGCGATCAGCAGTACCGGCAGGTGCGTTTCGCGCAGCTTCGCCGCCACGTCGAAGTCCGAAGGGATGAGTCCCGCTTCGGCGTCAACGACGAACAGAAGCGCGTCGGCGCGGCCCGCTTCCTTGAGGGCGCGCGCTTCCACCTGGTCGACCAGCGGATCGTCAATCCCGCTGAAAAGACCGCCCGTATCGATGAGCTCGAAGGAATGCCCGGTCCATTCCACCACGCCGCGCTGGACGTCGCGCGTGACACCGGCGGTCGCGTGCACGAGCGCCCGGCGGCCGTGCGTGAGCCGGTTGAAGAGCGTGGACTTGCCCACGTTGGGGCGTCCTACGATGGCGACGACGGAAGGTTTCTTCATGCTTCGGCCGCTCCCGAGGCGGCGTGTTCGCACAGGGCATCGATGAACGAATCCGCCGGCGCGACGACCGGCATGCCCAGCTCGCGCGAGAGATCATCGCAGGTCATGGCATCGATGGTGACGTTGTCATAGTTGAGGCAGTTGGGCGGAATGAAGGTCGTGCGCGCTTCGCCGGCCGTCTCGCGCACGGCACGAATAATATCCGCTCCCACCAACAACCCCGAGCACGTCACCGACGCACCGAAGAAATCGTTGCGAACCGAGACCAGCTCCGGCATCTCCTTCGCTCCCGCGGCGCGCAGCATCGGCCACACGTAACGATCGAACACGCGCACGCCCAGCGATCCGGTGGCCACGCGAATTCCACCCAGGTCCGGCGGGAGCTCGCAGCCATCGAGATCGCCTTCGATCTCGCTCAAAAAATGCCGGATGCTTCCCACGCCGTTGTCCAGCTGCGGAAATCCTTCGTAGGCGTCGAAGGACGGTACGTTGCGTACGGCGCCCACGTACCACTCGTCGCTGGCAAACACAAAGCGGCTCTTGCGCTTTTTCAGGAAGCGCGCCTGGTACGACTCGACGAGGTCGATCACCTCGCCCATTTCTTCATCGCGATAGGAGCGGATGATCGAGAGATTGTCGCGGTGCTTGGTGAGTCCCACCGGGACCACGGCGAGCGACACAATATTGGGATCAATCGCTTCCAGCGTTTCGATGGTCTCACGCAGGTAGTCGCCGTCGTTCTTGCCCGGAACGATGACCGCCTGGCAGTGGACCTTGATGTCGCCCGCGGCCAGCGTGCGCAGGGTCTGCACGATGTCGCGTTTCATCGGGCGCCCGAAGATGAAGCGGCGCATCCCGCCTTCCACCACGTGCACCGAGACCCACTGCGGCGAGTTCTTCTGCTCGATGAGCTTGGCCAGCTCGGCGTCGGTGATGTCGTTCATGGTGGTGAAGTTTCCGTACAGGAAGCTCAACCGGAAGTCTTCGTCCTTCACGTAGAGCGTCTCGCGCATGCCCTTGGGCATCTGATCCACGAAGCAGAAGGGGCACTTGCAGCGGCAGCGTCGAAAATCCATGGCCTCGAACCAGATCTCGAGCCCGGCCACGGCGCGCGTCGGCAGCATGATGTTCTCCTCGCTGCCATCCTTGCGCTGGACACGGATCGACACCGCCTTCCCCTTCGAGCTGTGGAAGTGGAAGTCGAGTTGATCTTCGGCCGGCTTGCCGGCCACTTCGACAATGCGGTCGCCCACCGCCAGGATGTTCGGGTCGAGCCCGAAGTCCGCGGGGTTCTTCATCGAGACGATTTCGAGTGCTTTATCGGCCATTTTTTTCGGGTACCTGTCTCACTCGTTCCAATATTGCAAGCGCTTCCGTCCCAGAGACTGGCTCCGCGGCGCGAAGCGTCGCGTTATAACCGCCGGGCATGATGATATCAACTTGCGAGGCCTGCCCACGCCCGGCGAGTATTCGGCTCACGATCACATACAGCGATGCGCGCGACACCGTGTCATCGGCATGCTCGCCGCCATCGGGCGTTGCGGGCATCCATCCCCGCTCGGCAAGAATCGCGAGCGGTGTCGGACCGCCGGGGTTGAGCCCCGCGGTGGCCGTCTCATCCATCATGCGCACAATCGCGCCGGCGAGCTCGCTGCGCGTGACACCCTCGCGTACCTGGAGCGCATTGGGATTCCCCGCCATGTACTGCTTCAACAACTCCAGGTACTCGACGCACTGGCCGCGATCGCCGTAGTGCGCGCCCATCGTGAAGGCCTCGATGGCCTGGTCGGTCTCGCCGAGCGCCATGTGCGCGCGTCCCATGTAGGCGTAGGCGTCGCGTTTGACCGCTTCATCCGTGGTCGCGGCGACGATCTTCTCCATGCGCGAGATGGTTCCGCGATAGTCGTGCGCGACGAACTTTTCGACAGCCTGATCGAAATCCCCCTGTTTCGTGACGCCCTTCGATGGGCCGCCGCACGCCACCAAGCTAGCCAGTCCGAGCGCCACCGCGAGGAGCACAGGAAGCTTGCGAAGGCGGTGTGTCACGGGGGACGTGTGAAAGATGGAGCGGGCAACGGGGCTCGAACCCGCGACCTTCAGCTTGGGAAGCTGATACTCTACCAACTGAGTTATGCCCGCTCCTCCAATGTGCATGTATGGGAACATCTTAGCCATGTTGTGTCAAGTTATTAATGAGGCTGTACCGGCCGCAAGAACTCCGCTACCAGCGCGCGTATGCGCTCCATCGCGTCCGCATGCGTCATGTCGATCCAGACCGCATCTTTTTCGCTCCGAAAGAAGGTTTCCTGGCGCTTGGCGTACTGCCGCGTGATGGAAATCACGCGATCCAGCGCCTCGTGGGGATCTTCCCGTTGCGCCAGCGCGTCGGCGATGTCGCCGTAGCCCAGGCTCTTCATCCCGGGTGCATCGGTTGATACACCAGCGGCCAGAAGGTCTGTCACTTCTTTCACCCACCCGGCGTCGAAGAGCTCGTGCGCCTTCGCGCCGGTTTTGAGGGACGCGACACCG
>DATEHD010000178.1:0-2947 GCA_035279765.1 Candidatus Krumholzibacteriia bacterium
GTTCTCCGAGGCCGGACGCAAGGCGGCCGCGGCCGTCAACTACCGCGGCGCCGGGACCATCGAGTTCATCCTCGACGCGAACGGCAAGTTCTATTTCCTGGAGATGAACACGCGCCTGCAGGTGGAGCACCCGGTCACTGAGCTCGTGTACGGCGTCGATCTCGTGAAGCAGCAGATCATGATCGCCGCCGGCGAGCACCTCGACGTGCAGCAAAAAGACGTGTCGATGCGCGGGCACTCGATCGAGATGCGCATCTACGCCGAGGACGCCACGCGCGGATTCATGCCGTCGATCGGACGCATCAACCGCCTGGTGCTCCCGTCGGGACCGGGCGTGCGCAACGAGAACGGCGTGTACGCCGGCTACGACATTCCCATCTACTACGATCCCATGATCGGCAAGCTCGTGGTGTGGGCGGAGACGCGCGATGCGGCCATTCGGCGCGCGCGCCGTGCGCTGCGCGAATACCGCTGCGAGCCCGTGCGCACCAATGTCGATTTTCTGCTGTGGGCGCTGCACGAACCGTCCTTTTTGGACGGCAGCTACACCACCAAGACCATCGAGACCGTGTTCAAGCCCGACAGCCTGCCCGCGCGCAACGACGACCTCGATCTCGCGGCGGTGGCGGCGGCCATTGCGGCCTACAACTACCGCAACACGGTGCATCACATCGATATCGAATCCGATGCCTCGAACAACTGGCGGCGCGCGGCGCGCGCCGACGGCACACACAGGTGGCCGTCATGAAGTTTGTCGTGCGCGTGGCGGGACGCGAATCCCCCGTCGACATCGTGCACCGCGACGGCGTGTACCAGGTGCAGCTGAACGGTCGCAAGTACACGGTCGATGCGCGCAACTTCGGCGACACCGAGCTCTTTTCCCTGCTCGTCGACGGCCAATCATTCCTTGTCGACAGCGCGCCCAAGAATCCCGAGCGCGGCGAGTACTACGCGCGCGTGCTCGGCCGTCACTATGACGTCGATGTGCTCGACGAGCTGATGCTGGCCGCACGCGACGCCGAGAAAGGGCAGGAGCACACCGGCGCCTTCGTCCTCCGTGCGCCCATGCCGGGACTCATCGTGCACATTCACGCGGCCACCGGCGCCACCGTCAAAGCCGGCGAGCCCGTCGTCATCATGGAAGCCATGAAGATGCGCAACGAGCTCACCGCGGATGTGGCGGGCGTGGTGAAAAACATCGCGGTGGCCGTCGGCGACAAAGTCGACTCGCAGGCGCCGCTCGTCACCATCGAGAGAGAATGATGGGTTCGCGCGACAAACGACATTGGTTCGAGAACATCTACGCGCCCTTCATCGCGCGCGGCAAGGCGCGCCGTCCGCATTTCAAGACCAGCAGCCAAATCGAGATCGAGCCTGTGTACGCGCCCGACGGCGCGGTGGATGCGGCGTACGCGTCGAACATCGGCTTCCCCGGCGAATTTCCGTTTACGCGCGGGGTGTATCCGTCGATGTATCGCGGGCGGCCGTGGACGATCCGGCAATACGCCGGCTTCGGCACGGCGCGCGAGACCAACCGCCGCTTCCATTCCCTGCTGGCGGCCGGACAGCACGGCGTCTCCGTCGCGTTCGATCTTCCCACGCAGATGGGTCTCGACTCCGACGACCCGCGCGCGCTGGGCGAAGTGGGCCGCGTGGGCGTTGCCATCGATACTGTCGACGACCTCGCCATCGTGTTCGACGGCATTCCACTCGATACGGTGAGCGCCTCGATGACGATCAACGCCACCGCCTCCGTGCTGCTCGCGATGTACTGCGTGGCGGCCGAGGAGCGCGGCATCGCGCGCGCGACACTCTCCGGCACCGTGCAGAACGATATCCTCAAAGAATACATCGCGCGCGGCACATACGTGTTCCCGCCCGCACCGTCGATGCGCCTCGTCACCGACATGTTCGCGTGGGCGGCCACAGAGATGCCGAACTGGAATCCCATCAGCATCAGCGGCTACCACATCCGCGAGGCCGGCTCGACCGCCGCGCAGGAGATCGCGTTCACGCTGGGCAACGGCATCGCGTACGTGCAGGCGGGGGTGGACGCCGGACTCGACGTCGACGAATTTGCGCCGCGACTGTCGTTCTTCTTCAACGTGCACAATCATTTCTTCGAGGAAGCGGCCAAGTTCCGCGCCGCGCGGCGTATGTGGGCGCACATCATGAAGGAACGCTTTCACGCCCAAGCCGACGACAGCCTGAAGCTGCGCTTCCATGCGCAGACCGCGGGCAGCACGCTTACGGCCCAGCAGCCCGAGAACAACGTGGTGCGCGTGGCGCTGCAGGGGCTGGCCGCCGTACTGGGCGGGACCCAGTCGCTCCACACCAACAGCATGGACGAAGCCCTCGGGCTTCCCTCCGAAGACGCGTCGCGCCTCGCACTGCGCACGCAGCAGGTGATCCTCGAAGAATCGGGCGTGACGCACACCATCGACCCTTTGGGCGGGAGTTATTTCGTGGAAGCGCTCACCGACGAGTTGGAGAAGCGAGCCCACGCCATCATGGACGAAGTGGACCGCCGCGGTGGCATGATCGCCGCCATCGAGGACGGATTTCCGCAACGCGAGATCGAGCGTGCGAGCTACGAATTCCAGAAAGCTCTCGAACGCGGCGACGAGCGCGTGGTGGGGGTGAACGCATACGTGGAAACCAGCGGCGCGGAGATCCCCGTCTTCCGTGTCGATCCCAAACTCGAGCGCGACCAGATAGAACGTCTCGCGACAGCGAAACGCGCGCGCGATAGCGCGCGCCTGCAGGCCACCCTCGCCCGCCTCGACTCGGCGACCCGAACCAAAGCCAACTTGATGCCGTTCATCGTGGAAGCGGTTTCGGCTCGAGCATCCATCGGCGAAATCTGCGGGACCCTCGCAAAAACATTCGGCCGCCATCACGAAGGAGCACGATCATGATCAACGGTATCGACCATATCGCCATCGCG
>DATEHD010000179.1:0-2086 GCA_035279765.1 Candidatus Krumholzibacteriia bacterium
GTGGGCTCGCAGTTGTCGTGGTGTGCGCCTAACGCGCGTCACTCCGACAATCGCGGCGGTGGCAGCAAGCGCCCCGATGATGAAGAGATGGTAGTCCTCTCTAAAGCGTACGACCGCCAGTATCGCCATCGTAATGGTCACCACGATCAGGCACCAATAATAAAGGCGGCCGAATCTCGGGTGACGGCCCGGCGCCTTGGGCGATAGCATGGCCGCGGCACCCGCAATCACCGCGCCCAAGCCCGCCGCGACATGAATGGCCAGCAGCGCGAGCAGGGCCGGTGAGTGAAATGGGATTGGAATGCCCGCGATTCGTAACATCTGGTCCCTCTGGGGCGTTCTCGGTCATTCGCTCCACGCCTCGCGAATCGCGCGTTCGATAACCGGTGCCGGCGGCGCGGCGCAGATACAAGAACACTCATCGAAATAGACGCGACACGCGTTCGCGCCCGACGCCGTCAATTCGTTTCCGACGGCGACGACGTCGCGGCCGTTGACGAGCACGGTCGGCGATCCATAACCGCGCAACTCCTCCGGTGTTCGTGAATCGTCCCGGTCCACTCTCGCCAATCCATCTCCGATCCCACCGCCTCGAGAGCGGCGCGAATGGTCGCGCGCGCCTCGTCGATGTGCGGGCAGTCGCGGTCGTAAACAAAATCAACTTGCAGGCTAGTCATCGGCTGAGTCATCCATCTCTCCAAGTTCCTGCAACAAAGGATAGCGTTGCAACGCCGCCAACACTCACCTTGGCTTGTTTCGCCAGTTCTCCGATGCGCATACCACACCGTCCGACGAATGCACGATACATCCTATAGCATGCTACAGGGTCAAGGGGTCGATAATGCCTGTTCGCCCGATGCGAGAAGACGAGCTGCCTCGCGCCGTCGAGATGATGCGCGCGCTCTGGCCTACAGCCTCGGCGGATTCATCTCCTTTTCAACGCGGCCCTGGGCCGAGGGCTGTGAGTCCACACCCGTACCATACATCGAAGGCTGGTGGGTCGCGCCCGACCTTCGTCGCCACGGCGTCGGGCGAGAATTGGTGGAGGCGGTTGACGCGCGGTGCCGTGAACACGGATATCGGGAGCTTGGTTCCGATGTCGAAGTGGAGAACGAGGTCAGCCTGAAAGCTCACGCCTCACTCGGCTTCGAGCCCACATTGCGCGTCCAGTTCTTCCACAAGCTCGGCTAGTCAGATCGGGATTTGCGATCGTCGCGCAGAGTCGCTGCGCGGGACTAAACAGCTGTTTTGAACGCAGACACGCGTTACGCACTTCCCAGGGCAAAAAGTCTCGATGATTCGGTCGAAGATGCGCAATGTGGTTTAGCAGTCTCATAAAAGCAGACGCCGACTGGGAAAACCGTTGAGGGCCAATACTTTATCCCGTTGCTTAACGAGGGCCGCTCGAGTCCTTCTAATGCGGACGTGCGTGAGCAAAGCCGCCGCGGCATTTCCCACCTTATCAGGACACCCACCATGTCCAACAAGCTTCGTGCTCGTAAGGGCTTCACGCTCATCGAGCTCCTGATCGTGGTCGTGATCATCGGCATCTTGGCCGCGATCGCGATCCCGAAATTCGCGAATACCAAGAACAAGGCGTACGTGACGGCGATGAAGTCGGACCTCCGCAACCTCGTGACCGCTGAGGAAGCGTTCTTCTCGGATTCGACTTACTACACGACCGGCACGAACCTCGTCGCGCGCAACAGCTTCAAGAACTCGTCAGGCGTCGGCGTGCCGGCGGTGACGTCGGGTCCTGGCTTCTGGCGCGCGACCGTGACGCACAGCCAGCTGGCCGGTGCGACCTGCGGTATCGGCGTCAACACGACCAACCCGATCATCACGACGGCGGGCGACGGTGAACCGAGCTGTTACGTCCCGTAAGGAATTGAAGTAAGTCGAACAAGGGCCCGGTGCGTTTGCACCGGGCTCTTTTTTCGCGCGCCAGGCGGCGTCGAGAGCAAGGGCATTGGACTACGGTTTTTCGGAGTTCTGAACTCCGCGAGCACTGCATTTGCATGCCCCCCGCAGAATTGCTCTCCTGGTTCGCACCGGCCAGCTGGCTGTGCGTCACGGTCGCGCGCCA
>DATEHD010000180.1:0-3419 GCA_035279765.1 Candidatus Krumholzibacteriia bacterium
CGCCGTCCGGCTCGTCATAGAGGTGTGTGCCCCGGCCGTTACACGAGAACAGGAACGCGCCGCTGGGCGCGCCGAACAACGCGTGCGGGGTCAGCATCATCTCGAGATCCTCGCGCGCCGTGCGTGCATCGCGCAGATGGAACTGCACGCGCTCGCCGGTTTTGATCATGTCGCCAATCGCGATCGCGCCGGTCCGGCTGTCAGCCCCCATGACGCCGCGAATCAGGAAATCGCCGCGTCCCAGCGCTTCGCGGTTGGAATCAATGGCGCGGCCGATGAACAGGCCGTTGCGCAGGAGCTCACGGTCCTCTTCGCTGAGCGCCTCGAGCACGTCACCGATGCGCTCCATGGGCGGAACGCCTTCGAGCGAATCGATGATGTTGTTGTTCGCCGCGGTCACCTGGAACACCGGGCCGATGGGACGGCAGCCCTGCGACACGATCACGTCGAGCTGCACCGGTCCGCTGAGGCCCACGCCCACCAGGCCGTTATCCAGCACCGTGTCGTTCATGAACAGGCGATTCTCGCCCGGCTGTCGCGCCGCGCTGGCAAGTCCGCCGATGATGGGAACGTCTTTGCAGTAGAAATTGAACGCGCCGAGAAGGCTCTCCATCGGTGTGCTGAATGGATCGGCCATCATCACGATGCCGCGCGTGTCGCGTGTGAGTTGTAAATACTCGCCAAAGCGCGACGGCTCGTGCGCCAGCTCCATCGCGTCGTTGCCGCTGATGTGGAACGGTTGCACGCCGACACCGGGGAGCTGTGCTGCCACCACCGCCACGGCGGGCTCGTTTTCGATTTCGTGGTCCGGGCCGATCACGCCCTCGGAGCAACAGCCAATCATCACCTTCGCACCGATGGCACGGCGCAGATTGTCTCCGAGGACCGCGGCGTGACGCAGGAAATGCGAGCTCGGGAAGACGAGCGCGAGATCCACATGCTCGCCGAGCCTGTCGACCATCTGCCTGGACACCGCCGACAGGACGCGATCGACGGACTCGTCCCGCACCGAAAGCGAAGCAAACTTGAATTGCGAGGTCTGTGGTTGCATGGCCGCTGAAATGTAATCGGGCTGAAGGGGGGACGCTATGGACTATAGCGGACAATCGCGCCGTCGTCTCCCACGATGAATACATTCTTCATCGATGAGCCCCATACGGAATTCACGTAGAAAGGCAGGTTCTTGACGTCAAAGACGCGAACCCAGCCGTTGCCGCCCACCTGGTTGAGGAGCGAACCGGAGTCGCCGGTGGCGTAGCCTTCGTGGTCGTTGGCCCGCCACACGGAGAGCACATCATGCACCGGGTCCGAGAACACGGGCGTCCACTGCCCGCCGTCCCAGTGAAAAACGGAGCCGCCGGCATGAAGCACTTCATCGTGCGACGTGGCAGATGGGCCGGTGGGAGGCGGCGGTGCGGTGAGCAACTCCGCCGCGACATAGATGTCGTCCGGACCGGTGCCGAAGATACCGTGAAACGTGTACGAATTCGGCGTCTGAATGGGGACGAACTTGAATTGAGTCCCCGTCCACTTGAACGCCTGCGAGCCGGTGCCTACGAAGTACACGTTGGTTGTCGACGAGCCCCACGTGGAGAGCAGGTTCGCCGTCACGCTTCCCAGCGACAGCGGCGACCAGATGCCGTTCTCCAGTTTCATCACCGTGCCGCCGTCACCGGCGAGATACGTGTCGCCCGTATCTTTATCTTCCCAAACAGCGTTGAAGTTCACGGGAACGCCGGGAGAGAAATCGCTCCAGGTTCCGCCCTGGTAGCGCAGCACCGTGCCGTTGTCGCCCACCGCGTACACCGTGCACGTGCACGTGCCGCCGAGGCCGCGCAGATTCTGCGTGGTACCGCTCGGCATCGACGACCACGCGCCATGATCGAAATGCAGCATGGTGCCGAGATCACCGACTGCGAACGCCTGTGATCCATCCGGCGACACCCACACACCGTGGAGGTTGTCGGTCAGCCCGCCCGGCTCGGGAAGGAACTCAGCGCCGTGCCGGCGCTGAATGAGACCGGCCTGTCCCACCGCGAGCACTTCGTTCTGCACGCCGTACACCGCTGCGATGCCTTTCACGCTGTGCATGTCGACGGGAGACCAGCTTGCGCCGTTCCAGTGATACGCCGTCTTTGCATTCCCCGCGGCGGTTCCCATCGCATACACGTCGGTGCTGCTCGTACCCCACAGCGTGTTGGGAAAGATGGCTTCGCCGATGTCGATGTTGTTCCACGAAACGCCGTCCCAGTGCACGGCGGCACCGCTGCCACCCACGGCGAACACATCGGTGGCACTTGTTCCCCACACCGCGTTCAGCGCGAAGGTGGCGTTGGTCTGCACCTCGCCCCAGCTCACGCCATCGTAATGAAGGAGCTTCTTACCAAGGCCGGTGGCGTAGATGTCGTGGTTGCTGCTGCCCCAGAGCGAGTACAACACCTCGATGCCGTCAGCCACCGCCATGGTGTCCCACGCGGCGCCGTTGTAGTGGACGATCGCGCGCTGCTGTCCGATCGCGTACACATCCCTCGCCGATGTGCCCCACACATCGTTGAGCGTCTTGTCTGTGTGGCTGTTCTGCTTTTTCCACGACGTTCCGTTGAAGAACAGAATGGTGCCGTCGATGCCGACCGCAAAAATGTGCGACGCATCCGTGCCCCAGATGCCGTTGAGATTTTCGGTCGCGGGAGTCTGGGTGAGCCGCCACTTGTGTCCGTCGTAACGCATGACGATCCCGGCAGCGCCGGTTGCAAAAAGATTGTTGGCGGTGGCTCCCCACACGTCGGTGAGGGTGTTGCCCTGGGAGGCAGGATTCATCCAGTGGTAATGTGCATCCCCAGGCGGCGGTGGCGTGACGACGGTGCTTCCGCCCCCGGAACAGGCGAGACAGCCGAGCGCGATGAGCGAGAGGCTTGAAATGATGCGCCGAGAATACGTTGGCAACAAGGAACGGAGCTCCGGGGCTGCATCAATAGTATAAGACGGAGCTCGCCCGCGCAATGTGCGCACAAACGCGACTTTCAATGGACCGGCCTTCCAATTGCAGGGGGGTGTATACTTGTTGGTGATGAGAACGGAGGATCTAGCATGCGCAAACGCTATTGTGCTTTCATTGGAATCGCGGTAGGCATCCTTCTCCTTCAGCCGAATCGCCCGCAGGCGACCACATTCCTCACAATCGCACCGGATGCGAGCGGCAGCTCATGTTACGTCGCCGATCCCGGGCCCAATCAGCTGGTAACGATGTACGTCGTCGCAAAGTTTTCGGCTGGGAGCACGGCGTTTCAATTCTCCGCGCCGGTCTCACCAACGTCAGGACTCACTTTCGTGGGCGATCAGTCACAGTACTACATGGTGGGAAGCTCGCAGACCACGGCGGTTGTTTCACTCGACATGTGCACAACAGGGACATTTTCCGT
>DATEHD010000181.1:0-2836 GCA_035279765.1 Candidatus Krumholzibacteriia bacterium
CCCGGATCACCGCCTGCTGGCCTACACGGTGGACACGAGCGGCGGAGAGACGTACCAGATCTTCGTCATGGACGTCGACACCCGGCGCATCGTCGATGGGCCGATCGAGGGCGTGGCCGGCGATGTCGAGTGGGAGACCGACAGCCGTTCGTTCTATTACCTCGACCTCGACGAGCAAATGCGCCCATGGCGCGTGCGCCGCCACGTGCTGGGCGATGCCGTGGCGCGCGACGAAGAGGTGTACGCGGAAGCCGACCAGGCCTTTTACGTGGGAATCGAGCTGTCGCGCAGCCGGGAGTTTCTTTTTGTCACGATGGAGAGCCACACCACCACCGAAGTGCGCTTCCGTCGCGCGGGAGACGTTGCCAGCCCGCTGCGCACGGTGCACGCGCGCGTCGCCGACATCGAATATCATCTCGTCCACAGCGGCGATTCGTTCTTCATCCTCAGCAACGAGGACGCACTCAACTTTCGCGTGTTCGAAACACCTATCGATGAGCCGGCGCGCGCAAGCTGGACCGAGCTGATCGCACACCGCCCCGCGGTGAAGCTGGAGCAGATCGACGCCTTCGAGCACCACCTGGTCGTGACCGAGCGCGAAGAAGGGCAGAAACAGATTCGCATCCTCGATCTGCGCTCGCGCGATTCACACCATGTGCCGTTCGACGAGCCTGTGTACACGGTGGCGCTGGAGCGAAACCCGGAGTTTCGGACCGGCACCGTGCGCTTGAGCTATTCGTCGCTCACCACACCTCGCACCATTTACGACTATCGGATGGATGCGCGCGAGCTCGAGTTCAAGAAGCGCGACGCCGTGCTCGGCGATTTCGATCCGTCGCGTTACCAGAGCGAGCGCATCTACGCCACCGCCAACGATGGAACGCGCGTGCCCATCTCCATGGTGTATCGCAAGGACGTCGAGCGCGACGGCACCGCGCCGCTCCTGCTGTACGGCTACAGCGCGTACGGGGTATGTATCGAGCCGCACTTTGTCTCCAGCCGATTGAGTCTCCTGGATCGCGGCGTCATCTTTGCAGTGGCGCACGGCCGTGGCGGCGGGGCCCTGGGGCGCGCGTGGTACGAGAAGGGCAAGCTGCTCTACAAGCGCAACTCGTTCACCGATTTCATTGCGTGCGCGGAGCACCTGGTCAGGCACCATTATTCGACAGCGGGGCGCATGATCTGCTACGGCGGCAGCGCGGGCGGCATGCTGATGGGTGCGGTGGTCAACATGCGGCCGGATCTGTGGCTGGCGTCGGTGCTCGTGGTCCCGTTTGTCGATGTGCTCAATACGATGCTGGATGAATCGCTGCCGCTCACAGTCATCGAGTACGACGAATGGGGCAATCCCGCCGAGCGCAAGTACTACGAATACATTCTGTCGTACTCGCCGTACGACAACATCGAGTTCAAGGAGTATCCCGCCATGCTTGTGCTGGCCGGGTTTCACGACCGTCGCGTCCAGTACTGGGAGCCCGCCAAGTGGGTTGCCCGCCTGCGCGACCGCAAGACGGACGACCACGAGCTGCTCCTGCGCACGCGCATGACGGAAGGCCACAAAGGTGCTTCCGGCCGCTACGATTATCTGAAGGAAGTTGCGATGGAGTACGCGTGGATGCTCGAAAAGTGGAGACGAGAAGCATGACGAACCGTGCCGTGCAGGATTTTTATCCCGAGGATTTCTCCCACTGTAGCGGCTGCGGGCGCTTGAACGCACACGGCCACCAGTTCAAGACGCGCCGCGACGGCGCGGAAACGATCACGCGCTACATGCCCGCGGCGCACGAGATGTCGGTGCCTGGTTTTGTGTACGGTGGCTTGATCGCCGCATTGATCGACTGTCACGCGATGGCGACGGCGTCGGCCGCGGCGCTCGAGGCGAGCGGCATTGAGATCGGCGAGACGCCATCGCCTCGCTTTGTGACCGCGTCACTCAAGGTGGATTTTCTGAAGCCGACGCCCCTTGGCGTGGAGCTTGAAGCGCGCGGTCGTATCCAGGAACGCGGCGATCGCAAGGCCGTGGTCGAGGTCACCGTCCTGGCGGACGGTGTATCCACCGCGCGCGGTCTTGTGATCGCGGTGCCGATGCCGGCAAGCATGATCAAGGCCTGATCAGCCGCGCATGG
Source organism: Candidatus Krumholzibacteriia bacterium (assembly GCA_035279765.1). Classification (GTDB taxonomy): domain Bacteria; phylum Krumholzibacteriota; class Krumholzibacteriia; order WVZY01; family JAKEHA01; genus JAKEHA01. The sequence continues at coordinate 2,127 of DATEHD010000181.1, forward strand.
TGTAGATCATGCGCATGTCCCAGCGCTTCGCATCCAGGATATTCCCGTCGCCGAACATCCACGTCGTGACGGGCGTTTCCTTTCCCAACCTCTTCACCAGGATACACGGCATCCCGCGCTCGCGCAGCTCGAGGTCGGTCTTCACGAAGCCGGCCGCATCGAGCACGGCGCGGCTTGGATCGGAAAGCCCGGCCGTCCACATGCCGAGCTCCGATGCCTGCGCGGTCTCCACCGCGCAACGCAGAAGGTCCGCACGCACCATGTCGTCCGTGCCTTCCCAATCGACGATGTGGAAGGGGAGCGTCGGTAGCTGGCACTCGCCCCAACGCGCCAGCACGAGGAATCCGTCCAGCTTGCCGTCGCGCTCATGATAGAAAAAGCGGTGCGTGCGAATGGGGTTCTGGTAGCGCCAGGTAAGATAACGGGTACCGCGCACGTGGCGGATGCGTCCGTCATACGGAAGACCTGCGATCAGCTCCGCCATGGCGTCGATGCGCGGCTGCGCCGATGCCACAATCATGCTCCCCGGCAGGCGTGAGCGTACCGGCTCCATCTGGTCCACGCGCCGGAACGGTTCTTCTGACGACTTGAGGTTCGCGCTGTTGCTGCGAATGAAGCGCCACGCACCGCGCACGCCGCGCAAGCGTGTCCGCACCGAGTAGCGCAGCCGCTCGTTGCGCGAGCGGCGCACCACCGGCTCCAGCGCCGTG
>DATEHD010000182.1:0-2094 GCA_035279765.1 Candidatus Krumholzibacteriia bacterium
ATCCGCCTGACTACCATATCTATGCACAGCGGGTGGATGCCTCCGGTGTCGTGCAGTGGACCACGGACGGTGTTGCCGTCTCCCTCGCAGCGCACAGCCAGCTCAACCCCGCCATCCAGATTGACGGATCGGGAGGAGCGATTCTCGCGTGGGACGATTTTCGAAACGGTGTCAACTGGGACATATACGCGCAGCGCGTCGACAACACGGGAGTCACGCAGTGGACCGCCAATGGGGTCGCGCTGTGCACCGCCGCGAACGACCAGAATTTCCCGCGCATCGCAACCGATGGAGCCGGCGGAGGAATTGTCACCTGGTATGACGTACGCAACGGCGCGACATCCGACATCTACGTGCAGCGCGTGAACACAAGCGGAGCCGTGCAGTGGACCGCCAATGGCGTGGCCCTGTGCGCGGCGGCGGGAAATCAATACTACCCGACGATCGCATCGGACGACGCGGGTGGTGCCATCGTGGCCTGGAGCGACAACCGCGGCGCCGACGGTGACATCTACGCGCGCCGCGTCAACTCGACAGGAGTGCCCCAGTGGACAGCCAACGGTGTACTGTTGTGCGCCGCCGTGAGCGACCAGTTCTCGCCGCAAATCATCGCGGACGGAGCCAGCGGAGCGGTCGTGACCTGGGAGGACACCCGGTTTGGCACCTTCAGCGACGTCTATGTGCAGCGGATCAACGCCACCGGGAGCGTGCAGTGGATGAGCGGCGGTGCGCCGCTGTGCACGGCCCCCGACGACCAGACCGCGCCGATGATCATTACGGATACCGCGGGCGGCGCGATCGTGACCTGGACGGATTATCGGAACCACGTCGATGGCGACGTGTACGCCCAGCACATCTTCAACAATGGAAATCTTCCCACCGGCGTGGCCACGCAAACGCCTCCGCTATCGATCGAGGTCGGCGACAACATTCCCAATCCGTTCTCGTCGGACACCAGGATCGAATTGTTGCTGCGCCATGATGCGGACGTCCGTGTCGAGGTATTCGATGTGGCCGGGCGCAGGGTCCGCGCCCTGGATCTCGGCCGCCGCGGCAAGGGAGCTTCCGAATTTCGATTCGACGGGCACGACGACAGCGCGCACGCACTCCCGAGCGGCGTCTATTTCTATCGCGTCCAGGCGGGCAACGAGACGGTCACGAAGAAGATGGTGATCGCGCACTAGTGCGCCGGGGGTGATAAGTCAATCGGCGTGACCTCGAGCAGTTTGACACCGCCGCCGTCGTGGCCGTAACGGAGCTGGGCGCCGCGACGGCCAACGAGGTCCCACACGACGAACTGGTCGCGCTCCACGAGCACCATGGGCAGCATGAGCGCGTGGGGCGCACCGGTGTCGGAGATGGTTTCGTAGAACTCCCCGCTCTTCCACGTGAACTGGTAGTCGATGGTCTTGTGCTCGAAGGTGAGCAACGTGAACGTCCGCACCAGTGAATCATCCCACGGGAGCGGCTTGCTTCCACACAGGCGCATGGACTTGAACGCACCGTATTGCTTCTCCATGTCGTCGCGCTCGCCGAACGCGAAGCCGAGGAAGAAGGCGGCGTTGCCCTTGTCGAGCGTCTTCTTCACCGCTGCGGAATCTCGTGCCGCCACGGCCTCGAGCAGTGTTTTCACTTTCGTGTTGTCTTCCGCGAGACGATCGTCGTGCAACCCGAATATGCGATTGATGGCGTCCTGGCTGTCCGCGCACAAGCGCAGCTGCGGATATCCGCTCTCGACAACGGCTCCTTCCATGGGCGGGGCCTTCGTGAACTCGGAGAGATAGGCGGCGTTGGCGCCTTCGGCCGTGGGCCGCGGAGGCAGCGCAACGGTCTCACCGCCGTCGATGCGCTCGAGCGTGCCGGCGACGATGCGCTTGTGCAGCCCCAGCCCCGAACCGGATTCGTCGTAGAGCTCGAGATTGGTGAAGACGATGATGGTGAGGTCGCGCTCGGGATACCAGCGGCACTCGGTGTGATAGCCGGGATTGTCGCCGCCGTGGTAGATCAGCGAATCGCCGCGCGCTGTGTGCGTCGTGAACCAGGCGTAGCCGTAACCACCGCCATCGTCCGACTTCACCTGTGCCGTGAACATGC
>DATEHD010000183.1:0-2830 GCA_035279765.1 Candidatus Krumholzibacteriia bacterium
GCCACCAGTGCGCGCGCGCCGACGCCGGGATCGCGCGCAGCGTATCCAGCAGCACGCGCTCCGCGTCGGCGTCGCGGCCAGTCGAGCTGAGCACGCGCGCCAACGCCAGCCTGGAGCGCTCGTCGCCGGGGTGCATTCGGATCGCCGCCTCGAGTTGCTCGATGCTCTTGTCGGGTTCTGACTCCGCCCAGTAGACCAGCCCCTGGAGACGACGCGTCTCCGACGGAGCGCCGGTTACGAGCGCGTCCGCGGAGGCCGCTCGCCGGAGCTCTTCCATCGCCGCGCGGAGTTCGCCTCTTCCGATCTGTTCGAACCCAGGACGGTAGGCGGCCAGCGGAATCAGAGGCACGCCCCGGGCGACCTCTTCGAGCAGTCGCCCCTCGACTGTCCCGCCCTGACGCTCCCACTGGTCGAGCGCGCGTGACATCGCGTCCAGCGCCCTGCCGACTTGTGGCCCCTCGTCTCCGAAGTTTCCCTCCGCCGCCGCCGCCAACTCCGCGACACCCTGGACGAACGCCTGGCGCTGCGCCGCGGCCACGGCGGGCATCGACAGGGCGGCCGCCGTCACCCACGCCACCGTGAGGACTCGACTTTGGACAGGCTTGACAGACACTCGTGCGGAGCGTATACCCGACCGCGAAGATTAAGACAAGGTCAAGAAGGTTAAGACCAGGTTAAGAAGATTAAGAAGGTTAAGGCGAAAAGACGTCAATTCAACGCGCGGCACGGCCGACGAAGGAGGTTTCGTCATGTACCGAGCCCTGAAGGGGTTTCTCCCGGTTGCGACGCTCTTGCTCCTGTTCCCCCACATCGCCGCCGCGCAAGTAGGACAGGTGGCCGGCACCGTCCGGGACACGTCGGGCGCCGTCATGCCCGGTGTGACCGTTGAAGTCACGAGCCCGGCGCTGATCGAGAAGGTCCGCTCGGCGAGCACCGACGCCTCCGGTCAGTATCGAATCACCAACCTGCCCGTCGGCACGTATTCCGTGGTCTTCACGCTCGAGGGCTTTTCCAAGCAGCAGCAAAGCGACGTGGTGCTCACCACCGGCTTCACCGCGTCCGTCAATGCCACGATGTCCGTCGGCACGCTCTCGGAAACGGTGTCGGTCTCTGGCGAGGCGCCGGTGGTCGATATCCAGAACTCGCGTCAGGTCGCCACGTTTGGGGGCGAGCAGATTCGCGAACTCCCGACGACGCGGAACATCCGGAGCGTCCTGACGCTGACGCCCGGCCTCACCAACACCGGCCTTGGCGCCGACTGCGTCGGCGGCGTCGGCGTGTGGTGCAACAACAACATCTACAACCTGAGCGCGCACACCGCCACCAACGACGTCGATGGTGGCACGCAGGGGCGCGTCATGGTGGACGGAACGATCATCAACACCGGGGGCGGCGCCGGCATCATGGGGATGACCGGTGGTTACGTCGCCGACGTCGCCAACGCCCAGGAGGTCAGCGTGCAGATCTCCGGCGGGCTCGGCGAGTCGGAAACCGGCGGCGCGACGATCAACATCGTTCCACGCACCGGCGGCAACAGGTTCTCGGGCAACTACTTCGTCACCTACACGCAGGGCGACTACAACACGAATGGTGACCTGCGCGGTGGCGGGTTCGGCGGTTCGTGGTTTTCGAAGAACAACGGGAGTCATCCCGAAATCAGCAACGGGTATCCGCTCATCCGCGACTACGACACATCGGTCGCGTTCGGCGGACCGATCAAGCGCGACCGCCTGTGGTTCTTCTCTGTGGCGCGCGCCTGGCAGAAGGACGCGTGGAGCCGGCAACAGGACCGGATCTGGGACAACGCGAACGCTGGCATCTGGGGCCAGAACTACCAGCCGGATCGGTCGACGCCGGCGCTGCAGCTGATCAACTGGACGCGCAACGCCAACGTGCGCCTCACGGCTCAGGCGACGCCGAAGAACAAGGTCAACTTCTTCTGGGATGAGGGGTACACCTGCCAGGATCCGTGCGACGGCTCCGTGGCGCCGTGGACGGCGCGAGACGGCTGGTGGTCGGGGCAGGTGCATCCGGCCCGGCTGATCCAGGTGGGGTGGACGAATCCGCTGACGAACGTGATCCTGCTCGAAGCGGGGATGTCGGCGAACCGGCAGCTCTACGACTTCTCGCAGCACCGCTACTACACGCCCAATGCGGACATTCCACGCGTCGTCGAATTCGGGACGACCGTTGGCGCGACTCCCGACTTTCCGATCCTCAACGGCACCAACTTCACCATCAACGGCGTGCCATCGGGACCGTGGTCCGACGGCATCGGCGGCGCGGCGGAGCAGCGACAGCTCAACGACTGGCGGCCGCGGGCGTCGATCTCGTACGTCACCGGCACGCACAGCGCCAAGTTCGGGTACGACGGCGGCTATTTCGCGCAGACCCGGTCCAACAGAACCAACAACCCGCGCCTCGAGTACCGCTATGACACGCCGACCGCGGCAGACTGTCTGACCTTTGCGCCGTCGGCCGCCAACCCGTACCCCTGCGGCAACACGAGCCTCTATTACGCGACCGACCCGTTCAACCTGGCGCATCGGCCGGTGCCCACAAGAGTCAAGATCAACACCGGCCCGTCCACCATCGATAACCGGGTCGCGTACAGCGGTTTCTACGCGCAGGATCAGTGGACGGTGAACCGTCTTACGCTGGCCGGCGGCCTTCGCTACGACCACGCGACCAGCCAATACCCGGAAACGTGCATTGGCCAGGACGGCAACAGACTCGAGGCTGGCGGCAACGAGCCCTATGTCCCGGTGCAGGTCGGCGGGTCGTTTGCCGGACAGCGCAGCTGGTGCACCACGGCCTCGGACGGCGTCTC
>DATEHD010000184.1:0-2130 GCA_035279765.1 Candidatus Krumholzibacteriia bacterium
GGCCGGACATGGAGCTAATTCTTCCAGCTCACGATATCGGAGTTGATGCCATCGCCCCCTGGAGCGCGGTCCGCGCCCAACGATACGATGTCCGGCTCGTCGCCATGCTCGCCGGGGTACTTGTAAAGGTAGGGCGTGCCCCAGGGATCGTTGGGGATCTCCTGCGGCAGGTACGGACCGCTCCACTGGGGCTCGTTCTCCGGACGCACGCGCAGGGCCTGCAAACCGGCCTCGGTGGTGGGAAAGCGTCCGGTGTCCAGCTTATAAGCGCCAAGCGCGGTCGAGAAGGAATTGATTTGCGCCTTCGCGGCCGTGCGCTTCGCCTGATCGGCCTTGCCTAGCATCTTGGGAACTACCAGCGCCGCGAACAGCGCGATGATGGTCACCACCACGAGCATCTCGATCAGGGTGACGCCCGCCTGGGTTCGTTTGCGATTGGGGGTAGAGGTCATGGTTTACACCGCCACGTCGTTAATGCTGGTGATTGCCAGCAGCATGCTGAGAATCAGTGCGCCTACCAGGATACCCATGGTAAGGATGATCAGGGGCTCGAACAGTGAAGTCAACCGCCGTATGGCGGCTCGCGTGTCGGACTCGTAGATGTCGGCCATACGGTGGAACATCTGGTCCAAACGGCCGGTCTCTTCGCCCACGCTCAACAGGTGCGAGGCGAGCGGCGGAAATTGTCCCGCCTTCCGCAGCGGTCCCGACAGACCTTCACCGCGCTTGACGCCCTGGGCCACGATCTCGAGTGAATTGGCGATCTTCCGGTTGTTCAGAATCGCCCGAGCGATGCCGATCGACTGCACCAGCGGAACGCTGTTGGCTACCAGCGTACCCATGGCGCGCGCGAAGCGGGCGGTCTCGGCCTTCCGCAGCGCATCGCCCAAAACGGGAATGCGCAAACGCGATCCGTCCCACCACAAGCGGCCCGCGGTGGTTCGGGTGTAGCTGAAGATTCCGATTGACACGGCCGCCGCGACGGCGATGCCCATGGGACCGTACGCGCGCAGGAAGTCGCTGACCTCCAGCATGATTTTCGTGGGCACCGGCATCACCAGGCTGGAGTTTTCAAAGACGGAAGCAATGCGCGGCACCACGAAGTTCATCAGGACCAGGATGGACGCCACGCCGACGCAGGTGAGCAGGACCGGATAGACCATGGAAGAGACGATGTAGTTGCGCAGCTCGTCGCGCGTGCGCTCGAACTCGCCCAGGCGCTCGAAGACGGTCGCGAGCGAACCGCTGGCTTCGCCCGCCCGCACCATGTTCACGTAGAGCTCGGAAAAATACTCCGGATGGGTAGCCAGGCTGTCGGCAAAGGTTTTTCCACCCTTCAGCACGCGCAGGATTTCCACCACCACGGCCCGAAAGCCGGCGCGCTCAGTCAACTCGCTGGTGATCGATAGAGCGCGGTCGAGGGGCACGCTGGAGGTGAGCAGCGTGGAAAGCTCCTGGGTGAAGAAGAGCACATCGCGGCGCTTCCCCCGGACCAGATTGGGCAGCTTGATTTCGAAACCCTTTTTGGGCTCGGCCCCTACGTAGACGGGAGTGAGGCCCTGACGCTTCAGCTCCACCGCCACCCGGCGTTCGTTGTCCGCCGACAGCGTGCCCGTGCGCAGCTTGCCATCGGACGCCACGGCTTTGAAGTAATAACTGGCCAACTCTAAAACTCCTGCGTGACGCGCATCACTTCCTCGACCGTGGACTGTCCGGCGGCAATCTTCATCCAGCCGTCCTCGCGCAGGTTGCGCATGCCGTTGCGCCGCGCCACGTTGGCCAGCGCCGACGCGTCTTCGTTGCGCATGATCAGCTTGCGCAGCTCGTCGCTCAGCTCCATCAGCTCGAAGATCCCCACACGCCCCGTGTACCCCGAACCGAAACAATGGTCGCAACCGCGGCCGCGATAACACTCCACCATCTCGCCATCCGGCGCAAGCCGCCTGCCGTCGGGCTGCTTGCACTGCGCGCAAATCAGCCGGACCAGCCGCTGCGCCAGCACCGCCACCACCGACGACGTGATCAGGTAATTCTCGATCCCCATGTCGGTCAACCGCGTGATCGCGCTGGGCGCGTCGTTGGTGTGCAGCGTCGAGTAAACGAAATGCCCCGTGAGCGAGGCGCGTATGG
>DATEHD010000185.1:0-3190 GCA_035279765.1 Candidatus Krumholzibacteriia bacterium
CAGAATGTCCGCATCTTCAGCGCCCCAGAAGCAGCACTGGAAGGGCGGACCGACGACGGTTCCGAAGTTGCCCACCGGGCCGGTGGGACCGCTGTCGTACGCCGGATTCACCAGCTGGGCCGCTGCGGGATCAACGAGTGCTGCGCCCAACACAAGCGCGGCAATGGCGAACAGCAAAATGGTGACGCGTCCCGATTGGCAAAAAAGAGCAGTAGCACGCATAAGCGTTCTCCTTCTTTCCGATTGTGAGGCAATACGAGAAATCCGGCGGATTGCCGGTACTGCGAGGACAGCTTCAGTGGGACCACTGAAGGTAAGCGACTACCGGCCCGGATTGTAAAGAAGCGATAAACGATCTTCAAGCGATTAGGTGAACGTTTGTCGGCTACTCCCGCTTTGCCGCGGCGGCGGCGTCACGGCGAACCTGGTCTGCCTCCTGTTCGACGGCCTGTACCCGCCGCTTGAGCTCTTCGATCGTTGCCGACTCGTCCGTTGTGGCCTTGCCGGCCGCGATCTGGGCGGTCACCCGGTCGGAGGCCTTGCGGGCCCGGTCGCGAACCTCGGCCACGGGATCGGCGGACGCGACGCGCTGGAGCGACGCCAACGCGGAGGGATCCGCGACAGTGGCGAGCCCTTCGATGGCGGCCTCGCGCGTGCGCAGGTGCCAGTCACCCAGGGATTCCGCGATCACATCGGACGCCTTGCGCCTATCGGAATCCTTCACGAGCTCCTTCGCCAGTTTCGAGTAACCCGCGATGGCCGCGTTACGGACCACGCGCGGCGTGCCCGGCACCATGTATTTGCGGACGCGATCCATGGCCGCGGTTTCCTTGAGCTCGACGAGCGCGTTGATGGCGGCGATGCGCACGGCGTTCTGGTCCGATTCCTGGGCGAGCGCCGCGGTGCACACCTTGGCCGCGTTGGCCGTTTTGATCTTGCTCAAACTGTTGAGCGCTTCGGCGCGCACGCCCCACGCGAAGTCATGATTGGCCAGGTTGTCGAGAATCGACGCGGCATTGTCGTTGCGATAAAAGTTTCCCAGCGCCTCGGTGCATGCGAGCCGAACCTGGCCGTCTTTCGCGCTCAGGCCCTCCTTGAGCGCGCCCAGTGCGGCGTCATTGTCGATCTTTCCCAGTGCGAGCGCACATTCCCGGCGCAGGCCGTAGTGGCCGTCCGCCATGAGCGCCGTCTTCAAAGCGGGCACGGTCTCGTCGTCCGAGCCCTTGGAGGCCAGCGCTTCCGCCGCGCGCACGCGCGACATGTAGGGGGCGTGCTGCAATTCGTAGATCGATTCGCTCGTCTTCTTGCCGAAGTCGAGCGTCTTCAGGATCCAGTCGTCCTTGTCGAAGAGCACCATCTGCGGTTCCTTCGGCACATTGAAATAGAAGGTCTCTTTCTGCTGCTCGACGGTAACGTGGTGCGTTTCCGTTCCCCCATCCCACGTAATGTCGATGTCAACGGGGACACGGAAGATGGGAACCAGGCCGCCGGTTTTCTGCGTCTGCTCGACGCCCACGCGCAGCACGTGGGTGTCGCGATCGTACGCTTTCGTCACCTTGAAATCGGGATGGCCGGCGAGGAACACCCACTGCTCGAACATCCAGTCCAGGTTCTGGCCCGTGACGTCCTTCACGACACGCATCAGGTCCTGGGTTTCCACGCACTGGAACTTGAACTTCGTGCCGTACTGATGGATGACCTCGCGATACAGCGAGTCGCCCAACTCGTAGCGCAGCATGTGCAGGAAGCTCGCGCCCTTCACGTACACGTTGGCGTTGTTGAGCGCGTCCTTGCGATTGTAGAAGTCGGTCACGATGGGGCGCGCATCCTTGGCATCGGCGTTGAGCACGTCGTTGTGCGCGCTGCGCATCTGGTAGCGGAAGGCATCGTCACCTTCGTGATAGCCCTTGTAGAGATAGCAGTAGTAGGTCGCGAAGCCCTCGTTGAGCCAGAGGTGGCTCCATTCGCGGCAGGTGAGCATGTCGCCCCACCACATGTGCGCGAGCTCGTGCGCCACGAGGTTCTGCTCGGTGCGCGTTTGTTCGCTGCGTTCGTCGAACAGCGTGCGCATGTTCATCACCACGGCGGTGGTGTTCTCCATGCCGCCGTAGATGTAGTCCTGCACGGAGAGCTGTGCGTACTTCGCGTACGGGTAGTCGATTCCGATTTCCTTGGAGTAGAAATCGATCATGTCGGGTGTGAGCCCGTAGCCGCGCAGGATGGTTTTGTCGTCGGTGTCGGGCGGGACGAGGTACTGCACGGGCACGTCGTGCCATTTCTGCTCGTACATCTTGTACTTCGCCACGGCGACCATCATCAGGTACGACGCCTGCGGCTGGTCGAGCTTGTAGTAGAACTCGGTCTTGTCGCCGGTATCCTTCTTGTCGACGAGTGCTCCGTTCGACATGGCCGTGTAGCCCTTCGCCACCCGGAAGCGTCCCTCATACGTGGCCTTGTCGTTGGGATAGTCGTTGCACGGAATCCAGCGGCGGTTGTCCTCGCCTTCGCCCTGCGACCAGACTTCGTAGCGATGGTCGGGAAGTCCTTTTTCGGGCTGAATCCAGTAGAGACCGATCTTGGGCGCGCCGTGATACTTGATGGTGACCTTCGCGGTGGCGTTGCGCGCCAGCGGCTTGGGCAGATGAATCACCAGGCGATCATCGGCCGACTCCTGCGTCGTGCCATTGAGCCACGACGTGCTCTGGTCGGATGTGACCGGGTAGTCGTACTTGGCGCTGGTCCCGTCGACATCCACCGCTTCGATGACGAGGTCGACGCAGTTGAGCGAAATGTCGGCGAGGCCGCCACGCAGCGAGCGGATGGTGTGCGTCACGCTGCCCGCGATCGTCTGCTTCACCACGTCGATATCGAGATCGACGGCGGTGTGCGTCGTCGCGAACGGCCGGCTCGGCGAAACGTACGCCAGCGGATCGGGCGACATGGCCGGTGCAACGGGCGGATCCGCCGCAGACATTTGTGGCAGTGCGAGAACGGAGGCCAGCATGACGACGTGCAACAGGGATCGCATGGTGTTCCTTTCTTCAGAGAGAGCTTCGCGCCGACATGTAGCGCGAGAGCGCGTCGCGCCACTCGGGCATCCGATCGATGCCAAGTGAAGCGAGCGAGCGATTCTCGAGGACCGAGTACGAGGGCCGGCGCACGGGGGAATTCCATTCCCTGGCGGTAACCG
>DATEHD010000186.1:0-7490 GCA_035279765.1 Candidatus Krumholzibacteriia bacterium
ACGCGATCGGATTCGGCCTCGGTCTCATCCCCGTCATTCAGTGGATTGTCGACGCCGTCACGGCCGTCGTGCTCCTTCTCGTTCTTGGTTTCAGCTGGCCGCTTCTCGGTGCGCTGGTAATCGAAGCCTTCCCCGCGCTCGAAATGTTTCCCACCTGGACGCTGGTCGTGATCGTGATGGCGGGCTCCGGCGCGCATTCCCGCCCCAACGACCGCAACCCACCCGTACAGTGACCGCTTGCCAGACTCGACGGCGAGGCATACGCTGATCGCGCGTGCCACCGCTTCATCGCGCCCGCATCTTTCACGAACCGCCATAACCGGCACGCAGGAGGATGAAAGATGGAAGCTGCTCGTCAACCGCTCAAGGCGTGGATCGAAAAAGCCCGCAAGAATGCGGGCCGGATGATCTTCGCCGGCATTCTCTCCGTGATCGCCGGTTTTATCTGCTGCGCACATCCAGCTCTCGGTAGTCTCAGCGTTACACTCATCGTCGGCGTCATGCTGATCGTGGGAGGCATCGCGCGCATGCTCGGCATCTTCAGCGCCGATTCCTTCGGGCACGGACTGCTGGCCCTGTTGGGTGGGCTCCTCACGCTGCTCGCTGGCCTGGTCACCGTTGCCGTGCCCGGTCTCGGCATGGCCACGCTGACGTTGATCATCGCGGTGTGGCTCCTTGTCGACGGTCTCAGCGGCATCATGCTGGCGTTTCGCCTGCGGCCCGGACACGGCTGGGGATGGATCCTCATCGGATCGATTGCAGGCGTGGTGCTCGGTTGCATGCTGCTCGCGCACTGGCCGTGGTCGGGCCTCGTGGCGGTCGGTCTGCTCGCGGGAATTCAGCTCATCATGTCGGGCTTCGTCATGATATCGATTGGATCGGCGGTGCGCAGAATTACGGCGTAACTCCTGTTGTTAACGGAACAAGTCGGGACGGGCGGTTTGCAGCGGCAGATCGCCCGTCCTCCTTATATACAGGCGCTTTCGTCGCGCTTTCGAGGCGTTTCGGGTATAATGCTCCGATATCAATTCCGTTGCCGCGCCCAACACATCGATGAGGTTCGTGTACATGCCCGCATCCCGTTCCGCGAAAATCACCTGGACCAAGACCGACGAAGCGCCCGCGCTGGCCACGTACGCGCTCCTTCCCATCGTTCAAGCGTTCTTCGAAGGCACGGGTGTGGAAGTGGAGCTCGCCGACATCTCGCTCGCGGGACGAATCATCGCCAATTTTCCGGAGCGGCTGAGCCCGGGTCAGAAAATTCCGGACGAGCTCGCACGTCTCGGTGTGCTTGCCAAGACGGCGGCGGCGAATATCGTCAAGCTGCCCAATATTTCAGCGTCGATTCCGCAGCTCAAGGACGCCATCGCCGAGCTGCAGTCGCACGGCTACCAGGTTCCCAACTATCCCGAAGAAGCGACCAACGAAGCGGAGCGCGAGCTCCAGGTTCGCTACGCGGCCGTGCTGGGCTCGGCGGTCAATCCCGTCCTGCGCGAAGGCAACTCCGATCGTCGTCCGTCCGTGTCGGTGAAGGAATTCGCCAGGAAGCATCCGCATCGCATGATGAAGGACTGGCCGGCGTCGGGATCGAAAACCCGCGTCGCGCACATGGCGGACAAGGATTTCTTTGCCACCGAGAAGTCCGTCACCATGCAGAAGGCTGCCGAAGTTCAGATCGAGTTTGTCGATGCGCGCGGTGCGCGCGTCTTGAAACCGGGCATCCGCCTGCAGGCCGGCGAAGTGGTGGATACCGCCGTCATGAGTATTGCGGCGCTGCGCGCGTTCTACGCGGAGACCATCCAGCAGGCGAAACAGGACAACCTCCTGCTCTCGCTCCACCTCAAGTGCACCATGATGAAGGTGTCCGACCCCATCATGTTCGGCCATTGCGTGTCTGTTTACTTCGCGGAAGCGCTGGAGAAGCACACGGCGGCGCTGCGCGAAATCGGCGCCAATGTGAACAACGGCCTCGCCGACGTGATCGAAAAACTGGATCGACTGCCAGCGGACAAGAAAGCGGAGATCGAGGCGGACATCAACGCGTGCTACGCAAGCGGTCCCGCGCTCGCGATGGTCGACTCGCGCAAAGGGAAGACCAACCTGCACGTGAACAACGACATTATTGTTGACGCGTCCATGCCCGTCGTCGTCCGCGACGGCGGCAAGATGTGGAATCGCGAGGACCAGCTCCAGGATACGGTCGCGATGATTCCCGACCGCTGTTACGCCACCATGTACCAGGCGATGATCGACGACTGCCAGGAGAACGGCCAGTTCAACCCCGCCACCATGGGCGATGTGTCGAACGTGGGCTTGATGGCGATGAAGGCGGAGGAGTACGGCTCGCACGACAAGACGTTCAAGGCGCCGGGCGCCGGGACGATACGCGTGGTGGATCCTGCCGGCAATGCTCTCATGGAACAGGCCGTGCAGGAAGGCGACATCTTCCGCATGTGCCAGGCGCGCGACGAGGCGATTCGCGACTGGGTGAAGCTCGCCGTGACACGCGCGCGCGCGGCGGGCGCACCGGCGGTGTTCTGGCTCGACGAGAGGCGTGCGCACGATGCGCAGATCATCCGCAAGGTGAAGGCGTACCTGTCCGACCACGATACGCAGGGGCTCGACATCCGCATCCTGAGGCCCGTCGACGCCATGAAGTTCTCGCTCGAGCGCGTGCGCCGCGGCGAGGATGCGATTGCAGTCACCGGCAATGTGCTGCGCGATTACCTGACGGATCTCTTTCCGATTCTCGAGCTGGGCACGAGTGCGCGCATGCTCTCCATCGTGCCGCTGCTCGATGGCGGCGGTCTCTTCGAGACGGGAGCGGGCGGATCGGCGCCCAAGCACGTCGAGCAGTTCCTCAAGGAAGGCCACCTGCGCTGGGATTCGCTGGGCGAATACTGCGCGCTGGTGCCGTCGCTGGAGCTGATTGCGAAGCAGACCGGCAATTCCGACGCGGCGCTCCTCGCGCGCACGCTCGATCAGGCGATCGGCGCCTACCTCGAGGGCAACCGTGCGCCGTCGCGCAAGGTGAACGAGATCGACAACCGCGGCTCGACGTTCTATCTCGCGCTGGCGTGGGCCCGGGCGCTGGCCGCGCAGAAAGAAAACGCCGGGATCGCGAAACGCTTTGCGCCGGTGGCCGCCGCGCTGGCCGACAACGAAGGGAAGATTGCGGCGGAGCTCCTGGCGGCGCAGGGCGCGCCCGCCGATGTGGGCGGGTATTACCACCTGGATGACGCGAAGTGCGGCGTGGCGATGCGCCCGAGCACAACGCTGAACGCGATCATCGACGGCCTGGGGAAGGACACGAAGCGTTCCTACGAGCCTTCGGGACGCACAGCTTGACGCCGCTACGGCGCGGCGCGATCGCGACCGCAAGAAATGCTTGCGGTTACGCGTACCGGTGAAGGCTGACGGCAAATAGGGAGGTCAATATGAGCATGGTGAAAGAGTTCAAAGAATTCGTAATGCGCGGCAACGTCATCGACCTCGCGGTCGGCATCGTGATCGGCGCTGCGTTCGGAAAGATCGTTTCGTCACTCGTTGCGGACATCGTCATGCCGCCGCTCGGCCTCGTCATTGGAGGCGTGAACTTCACCGATCTCAAGGTTCCGCTGGGAACGCCGCTCGCCGGCGGAGCACCGGTGACACTCAACTACGGCAACTTCATCCAGACGCTCTTCGATTTCCTCATCGTCGCATTCGCGATCTTCCTGGTCGTGAAAGCCGTGAACTCGATGAAGCGCAAGCAGGCCGAAGCGCCCGCGGCGCCGCCGGCGCCCACCAAGGACCAACTTCTTCTCACTGAGATCCGCGACCTCTTGAAGTCGCGCGCGTAGCGAATCCGGCGCGCGGTCGCGTGGCCGCGCGCCTTTTTCTTTCAAATGATCAAACGTCTCCTGTTGTACACGTGCCTGGCCGTGGTCTGCGCCGTTCCGGTTCGTGCCGAGACGACCGGGAGCGTGTCGGCATACCTCTACATCCCTCCCCACGACGACAATTATCTGCAACCGACGGGGAGAGTCGATATCGACCGCTTTCACTTCGAGGCGCGCTACAACTACGAGGCCAAGCACGCGATTTCATTCTGGGGCGGCTACATCTTCACGCGTAAGGGAACGATCGAGCTGGCTTTCACGCCCATGGTCGGTTATGTCGCCGGGGACGTTCGCGCGGTGGCCCCGGGCGGGGAATTGTGGCTGGGGTTACATCCGTTCGAGTTCTACACCGAGAACGAGTACATGCAGGACCTGGACGAGAGCTCCGGCTCGTTCTTCTACTCGTGGTCGGAGCTGACGGCGACGCTGCCGATGCAATGGCGTGTGGGCGGAGCGCTGCAGCGTACGCAGGCGCACGAAACGCCGCGCGAGTTCCAGGGTGGCGCACTGGTGGGGACCACGCTCGGCCGTGTGCAGGTGACGGCCCACGTGTTCGATCTCGACCTCGACGACCAGACGTGGGTGCTGTCCGCCGCGCTCAGTTTCTAGCAGAGCCGGCTACAACATGGTCAGGATGCGGAACTGCAGGAAATCCGTGGCGCCGGTGACGCCGAAGCGGTCGAGCTTGCCATAGCCGTATTCGAGCGACAGGCGCAGGTTGTACGAGAGATTCCAGTTCAGTATGGGAGAGATGCGCCAGAACTTGCCACCGTGGAAGCGGCCGGAATCGAAATCCGTGTACGTGCAGGTGAGCGTCGCTTCCAGGTTGCCGGTGCCGCCGTCGAATACACTTTTCTTCGGAACGATGGCCTCGAAAAACGAGCCCCCCACGTTGTACGGACGGGTTTCGCCCGTGATTTCCTTCACCAGGGATATGGTGCCGCCATGGAACAGGGGCGTGGTGTCGGTTGCATCATCATGCAACTGCTGCCAGTCATACTCGGCGCCCAGCATCCACGAATTGGCGCGGTAGAAGGATTCGATACCCGTCGTGTGACCGTGATTCGACGCAAACTTGCCGGCGTCGACAAAGTAGGGAGCCAGGTACGCTTCGGGCCGCGCGCGAGGCTGTATGCTGCCGTTGTCGGGTTTGAACTCCCGGCGCATGACGGCGACCTGCCAGACCTTGCTCTTGTCTTCGGATAGAATCGGATGCCATGCAATGCGGCCGACAACCTGGTGGTCCGCGGTGGCAAACTTCTCGTTCTCATACAGTTTGTCGACGTATCCACCCAGGCTGAGGAACAGGCGCGGGCGCTGGAAGAAGCCGTTGTACCGGAGGCCGTCGGCCAGGATCGGAACAAAGGCATCGTTCGTCGGTGCGCGCTCGACGCCCCAGATGTAGTAACCGGTCATGACCTTGATGAGCGAGAAACCTTCCTTGGTGCGGCCGATGAAGAAGTTGCCGCGGAGCTCGGGAACGCCGACCATGAGGCCGGTCTGGCGGAAATGCCAGTGCTTGTCCGCACCGTCGTACATGTACCCCAGTGTCCAAGACAGCGGACGCGACGTCTTGAACTTGCCCTTGAGCAGCAATCGGAAGTCGCGCAGCCCGAAATCTTGCTCGAGGTCGGGAAACTGTTGCTTGCTGTTGTGATCCTGGATGTAGGCGTTGCCGTCCACCAGGAACCCGAAGCCAAAACGCAGCGTTGTTACCGGACCGTCAAGCTCGTTCCACTTGATCAACCGCTGCTTGGGAGCCTCGAGCTCGTTTCCCGCCGCTTCGCTGGTTCTGTCAATGGTGGAGTCGGAGGATGCCGTGGAATCCCCGCGCGACAGCGCGGGAAAAAACATGGCCAGGATGAACAATGTAATGATGAGACGATTCTGCACGGCACCCTCCGATTCAGTTTTCTAGTACCTGTCGAAGTACCCCTGGATCTTTTTCGGATCGCTGGTCTTGGTCAGCGCCAGCTGCAGCAGCACGCGCGCCTTGGCCGGGTTGAGCTGCATCGATGCCACCGTCCCGATTTCATCGTCGTTGACCTCGATGTTGCGACGCATGATGCCGCCGTTGACGCGCGACGAGCGCACCACCACCACACCCTTCGCAATCGCCTGTTTGACAGCTTCCAGCGCCGGCGCCGTCATATTGCCGTCGCCCACGCCCGCGATCACGATGCCCTTGGCGCCGTTGGTGGCCGCCGAGGTGATGATGTCGGGAGACATGTTGGCGTGCGCGTAGATGATGTCGACGCGCGGCAGCGTGGTCATGTTCGCCGGAATGCTGAACTCGCTCTTCACGGTGTTCACCTGCTCCGGCGTGCGGAACCAGCTGTTCTTGCCGAAGAGCGCCGCGCCCACGAGACCGGCTTCACCCGAGCTGAAGGTGCCCACGTCTGTGGAGTGTGTCTTGATGACGTCGTGGGCGGCGTGGATGTCGTCGTCGACGGTGACAAGGACGCCGCGGCCCTTGGCCTTCGGGTCGATGCAGATGCCGACCGCGTTATAGATATTGAGCGGACCGTCGGCGCTCATCGCCGTCGACGGACGCATCGAGCCGGTCAACACGACAGGCTTCGAGCTTTTCGTCACCAGGTCGAGGAAGTACGACGTCTCCTCGAGCGTATCCGTGCCGTGCGTGATGACAACGCCCGTGACGTCGGGCTTGGCGAGCACCTCGTTGACGCGCTTCGCGAGCTTGAGCCACACGGCGTCGTTCATGTCCTGGCTGCCGATGCTGGCCACCTGGTCACCCGTAATGTCGGCCATGTCCTTCACCTGCGGCACGGCATTGATCAGCGCGTCCACGGTGACGGCGCCGGACGTGTATCCCGCCGACGTCTGCGACTCTGCCGAGCCGGCGATGGTGCCGCCGGTGGCGAGGATATAGATGTGCGGCTTCTTCGGCGCCGCGGCGGCCTTGTTCTTCTGCGTCTGCGCGCCGCAGCTCGCGGCCATCGCGAGCAGGAGCACGAAGAGAGTGACAGTGCGAATCGTTTTCATGACGTCTCCTTCTTGCTGGGGGCTGTTCACTTCTTCTGGTACTTCTGGTACTGAGCCGGGTCCAGGTTGGTCAGCTTGGCCGGATCCAGCAGATCCTTGATCTGTGCCTCGGTGAGGAGTTTCTTCTCGCGAATGACTTCGAGCACGCCCTTGCCGCTCTTGTAGGCCTCGTTCGCGATCTCGGTGGCCTTGTCATAACCGAGCACCGGGTTGAGCGCGGTGACGATGCCCACCGTGGTCTCCATGTAGTGCTCGAGCACCTTCTCATTGACGGTGATGCCGTCGATGCACTTGGTGCGGAAGAGCTGTGACACATTGTAGAGCAGCGCCTGCGACTCGATGGGAGCCAGTCCATTCAGCGGCTCGTACGCGTTGAGCTGCAGCTGGCCACTGTGCGCCGCCAGTGCAACGGCGAAGTCGTTCGCGATCACGCGGAACGCGACGATGCCCACCACCTCGGGCACGACCGGATTCACCTTGCCGGGCATGATCGACGAGCCCGGTTGCATCGCCGGCAGCCGGATTTCATAAAGGCCGCAGCGTGGGCCGGAGGAAAGCCATCGCAGGTCGTTGCAGATTTTAGAAAGTTGGACGGCGGTCGCT
>DATEHD010000187.1:0-16456 GCA_035279765.1 Candidatus Krumholzibacteriia bacterium
CGCGAGCGAACAGGTGATAAAAACCAAAAACACGCAGCGTGCAGCGTGAATCATCGGGGGACTCCTTCTATAGGAACGGGATCAAACGAGCCAACATTGTAGCAGTGGTCAGCTTCCGGACGCGAGACCTTCGAGATAGGCGCGGAAATCGGGATCCTCGCCCTTCAGGAGCTCGGGCAGCAAGCGGCGAAAATCTTTGCGCTGGCACCATTCGCGCATGTAGTCCTCCCACGCGATCCAGCGTCGCGATTGGGCTTTCGACATACTCTTCTCATACATGAATACGTAGGCGCGCTCAAAAATCGAAACCAGCACGCCGAAGATGATCAGCATGCGCTCATGTTGCTGCAAGCTGAGCTCGGGCGTTTCCTCGGGCGAGAAGAGCTGGAGATCGGGGTGATCGAGGGCGGTCTTCAGGAAATCCTGGTAGTTGTCGGAGAGCAGCTGGTGGACTTCGTCTTCGTTTGCCTCGCGCTCTTTTCGTTTCTCAAAGATGAACGCGATGATCGCGGCGGGCAGACCGATCACGGTGACGACGTAACTCAGCAATTCCCAGGTTTCGAGCTTGAACATGGCAGACACGATGCAGACATGGCTACTGTTGTATGGTGGACCGAAATGCTAGCAGATTTCACATTTCCGTGCACCGGTGCGTGGCGAGCGGCTATGATGCCGCGCAGGAGGGATCACCGATGCGCCTGAATACTCTGTTCTTTTCCGTCATCGCCCCGGCCTTGCTCCTTTCCACCCCGTCGTCCGCCTTGGACACCTCGTGCCCGCCTGACCGGCTGGACGCGCGCGGCAGCTCCCATCACATGGACATCATCAGCAACAAGCCGTGGGTGTATGTGACCTTCAACGGCTCACGACCGCTGCATTTCATCCTCGATGCGGGCTCGCCCTTCACGCTGCTCAACACGGGGCTCCCGGAAACGGTTGGATTCAGCAATGCGGGCGACACCACCTTTGCCAACGGCTTCACGGTCAAGCGTTACACACCCCGGGCGTGCGTGCGGACCCTCGGTGCGACGATTTCCAACATCGAGATCGGTGATATCGAGCTCGATCATGTCTCTGCCATGGAAGGCGAACGCCTCGACGGACTCATCGGCGGGCAATTCTTCCTGAAGCATGTCGTGCGCATCAACTACATGGAGTCGACCATCGACGTGTTCCCGGCTTCCTACGTGTATCACGGCGACGGCGCGGTGCTGCCGCTCAACGTGGACGGTCTCGGGTTCACGGATGCGTCGGTGATGGCGCCCGACGGACATTACATAAAGGGCACGTTCATCGTGGACACCGGTGTGCGCATGGGGCTGTTGTTGAATGCGCCGTTCGTGGACAACAACGGGCTGCTCGCGGCGGAAAAGCGCGTACCGAAAGCGAGCGTCGGCGTGGGCGTCAACGGTGAGACGCGCGGCGACATCTTCCGCGTGCGCGACGTCGAGATCGGCGGCTTCCACCTCCCCGACGTGGTGGCGGTGTGCTCGCGCGACGAAGTGGTGATCGATTCCAACAGCGGCCTCGCCGGCATCATTGGCGGCGATCTCCTGCGGCGCTTCCGTGTCACCGAGGACTACCCGCACAGCCAACTGGTGCTCGAGGAAACGCCCGAGACGTACCAGCCCTTCGTGTACGACCGGAGCGGCCTGTTTCTGCTGGGCGAGGGCGAGGACTACCGCACCATCCGCGTCCACCGCGTCATCGCAGGATCACCCGCGGAAGACGCCGGTATCCGTGAGAATGATCGCATCGTCTCGGTGGACGGGCGCGCCGCACGCCGCCTGGGCCTGGAATCGATGCGCGCGCTGTTCCGCGAAGACAACACGCGCTATCGCCTCGTGCTCGAGCGCGAGGGCGGGCTCGTCAACGCGCAGTTGATGACGAAGGATCTGCTCAAGACGCGCGCGGCTGTCGTGGAGGGCGCGACGAAGGGGAGCTGATTGCGCGGGCGTGGCGTTGCGGGTGTTGGGTTGCGAGCGGCCGGCAAGAAAAGGACCTACGTGTCTTGACTCCCGACGCCGGGAGTGCGACACGCCCAGGGTCGCGTTTCATCCACGCAATAGAGTGAAGCGAGAGCCGCGTTCGAGAGATTCTTGACGATCTCTCGAACGCGGCTTCATTCGACGTTCATTCCCCGAGAAATATTTGCTCGTGAAAAGAATAGCCTTGACGATTTCTAACCTCGCATTGATGCAACATCGACAATCACATTCCAACGAGCACACCAATGCGTTTCATTTGCGTTTACGCGCATCTGACAGATCCGTCGCATAAGAGACGCACTAGCAATTCTTGCGTCCCACGCACGCAATTCAGCGCGCTCAGAAATCCGCACATTATCATTCTCACAGCAGTTCACTCCTCTCGAGCACAATCAGGAGGTCATGCTGTGACAATGCCAAGTATTGCGATCGCAGAGCCGCACGAACCTATCCGTCAACTGAATGACGACGAGCTCGTCATGGATCTTCACCTCGCGGTGCGGGGCGAGAGGCGGTTTACCACCCGCGTGATCCAGGACCTGAACGAGATGCACCGGCGTCGACTCCATCTCGACCGGGGCTATTCATCACTTCACGATTATTGTATTCGCTGCCTGAAGTATCCGTCCTCAACCGCCGGCCGTTACATCCAGACGGCGCGTTGTGTCCGGCACTTTCCAGAAATGCTCGAGCTGCTGCGGCATGGCGACCTGTACATGAGCACCATCGCCCTGATCGAGCCGATTCTGACGGATGAGAACAAGGATTCGATTCTGTCGCGGGTGCGTGGCGTGTCGTATCGGGACGTACAGCGCGCCGTATAGGAGTACCGGCCGCCGGTCGCGTACCGGGACCGCATCGTACCGGTGCGCGCGGTGCTGCACCAGGCGCCGGACGTGGACCACGCTTTGTTCGACCGCGAATGCGCCCAGCAGGTGCCGCATTACACGCCACCGCTTTCTCCGGTATGGGGCGACCGGCTACTCACTCAATTTCTCGCCGATGAAGAGCTCATTGCGCTCTTCGAAGAAGTGAAACGCCTGCTCCCCGGGAAGTCATCATTCGCCGATGTGATGCGTGTCGTCTTCACCGAGTACCGGGACCGCCATAGTCCCTTCAGACGGCACGGACGGAGGATTGCCAAAAGCGGACCTGAGCGTCCTGACTCCCGACGCCGGGAGTGCACGCGTCACATTCCCGACGAAGTGCGAGATGCAGTATTTGTCCGCGATGGAGGCCAGTGCACATTCACGGCGGCCGGCGGAACGCGCTGTCGATCGAAAACCGATCTACAGATCGATCACGTGAAGCCGTTTGCCAGTGGAGGCACGCACGATGCCGCGAATCTCCGGCTTCTCTGTGCGGCACACAATCGACGGGCCGCCGAACTGGCGTTTGGCAGGAAGCAGGAGCACTACCGTCGCGAATGAGTTTTCTGAAACTCCCTGTCCGGT
Source organism: Candidatus Krumholzibacteriia bacterium (assembly GCA_035279765.1). Lineage (GTDB taxonomy): Bacteria > Krumholzibacteriota > Krumholzibacteriia > WVZY01 > JAKEHA01 > JAKEHA01. Next base: position 3,443 of record DATEHD010000187.1, read on the forward strand.
GGCGCGGTCCAAGAGACATTGCACGCAGTCAGCATTGGAGGCCTCATGCGTATGCGATCCCTTGGGCGCCGGGGCGGGCCGGTTCTCCTCATCATTGCGTTCTGGCTGGCGCTGATCATTTCCGCCGCGACGCGAGGCGACACGCCCACGACAACCGCGGCGACCGCTCCGCCCGACAGCCTCAGCGCGTCGTGGAGCGCCGCGATGCGCGACCTCCATGTTCCCGGCATGATCGTGGTCACGGTGGACCGCGATCACACGGTGCGAACCGACGTGCTGGGGCTGCGCGACGTGGAGCGCAACCTCCCCATGGATCCCGACACGCGCGTCTACATCGCGTCGTGCACCAAGCCCTTTGTGGCGTGCGCCGCCGCCGTGCTCGCGGCGGAGGGAAAGCTGGATCTCGACGCCCCGGTGCGCCGCTACCTCCCGAAGTTCGACCTGGCCGATCACGGCTACGCGGATTCCGTCACCGTGCGCGATCTGCTCGCACACAAGCCCGGGCTCAAGTGCCCGCCCATCACCTTCGGCGACGCCTACACGGGACAGATGAATGACGAGCGCTACTACCGCCTGCTCGCGGCCACCAAACCGCGGCGCTCCTTCAGCTATTCGAACCTGCACTACACGCTGGTGGGACGCGTGATCGAAGCGGTCACCCACAAATCGTGGAAAGATGTGCTCGCGGAGCGCATCTTCAAGCCGGCCGGCATGACGCGCACTACCTGCTCGGCCTCGCGCGCCGAGGCCGATCGCAATGTCGCCATCGGCTATGACTACGAGCGCGGCGCAACGGTGAGAGCCACGCCGCCCAAAGTCGACGCCACCATGCACGCGGCCGGCGGCATTTACACCACGGCAAACGATCTCGCGCGCTGGTTGCGACTGCAGCTCGGCAACGGCACGCTCGACGGACGTCGCGTGCTCCCCGCGCAGGCGATTGCAACCATGCGCGAGCTCCTCGCACCGGACGCGGCCGAGGCGCATCCGCTCATCAAGTCCGAGAAACGCATCGCGTGGGGTGCCGGTTGGGACATCCGCACCTTCGACGCCGACACGCTCTACTGCCACAACGGCAACTTCGCGGGAGCGGGTGCCTTCATTTCCATTTTGCCGGGACGCAATCTCGGTGTAGCGGTGGCGAGTAACGGCTCGGGCGCATCGGTGATGCTCGCCGAAGTGGCGGGTGCGCAAGCGTACGACGCCGCACTCGGGCGCGCGCAGAAGAACGACCTCACCACACTCGCCAAAATGGCGGCATCGCGCACACCGCCCGACACGCCGCTCACGGCAAACGGAACGCTCAGCCTTCCGGCGCACAGTTATAAAGGTGAGTTTGCAAACGACGACTGGGGCGTCGTCCGCATCGACGAGTCACACGGGGTGCTGAGCGGCTCCATCGGTGCTCTTGCGTTGCCCATCCGCCTCACCGGAAAAGATGGCTTCTCCGCCGCGGGCTACCACGGCCGCTTCGAGCTCGACGCCACCGGGCACGTGGCCGCGCTCTGGATGGACACGGCGGCGCCTGATTCCGTGCGGTTCCAACGCCGGCGCTAGCGGCCGCTGCGGGTCGGCCAGGGATTCCTCTGTGACAAGCGGGGGTTCGCTGCGTCTCACCTGATGGACGCCAGCCACTGACCCGTTCGCCCTTTGGAGGCCGCCATGCGCCACGTTCTCCGGCTCGCTCTGCTGCTTTGCCTTGCCACCCACACCGTGTTCGCCGCCAAGCCGGTTCCAATGGATGCGACGAACGCCGGGGATGGCCCGCAACGCCTCCCATCGATCCCGTCGAGCACCTATCCCTACTACCAGACGATTCGGACCTACAGTTTCGATAACGCCGGCGTTCCCAACGCCCAGGGCTGGACCACGCAAGACATGACGGCGCAGTACGGTGTCTTCTGGCACGTCGACGATTTCGCCGGGCTCTCCGGTTACGCCCCGCTCCAGGGAACGAAGTCGATGTGGTGTGGCGTCCGCCCCGGCGTGGTAACCGATCCTGCGTACGAGAACGCGCCCGGCTTCGGCGACAACTGGACGCAGATCCTGCGCTTCCCTTCGATTACCAACCCGTTTGGAGCGGGCCGCGCGGTCACCCTGGGCATGACCATCCGCTACGACATACCGGATAGCTACGACCGGATGGACGTCGAGTATCGTTCCCCGGCCGGGAGCGGATCGTGGAACCTTCTGACCTCGTTTACCGGCACCGCTGCGCCGTCGAGCCCGGGCTTCAGCTTTACTCCGTCCGCGCCAACCGTCGAGATTCGTTTCGTAATGATTTCCGACGGGAGCGCCTCGGATGAATCATACGGCTACGATTCCAACGGCGCCGTGGTGCTCGACAACATTGGTGTTTTCGACAACGTGGCGTCTTCGACCTTGTACTTCCAGAATTTCGAGTCGTACCCGGTCGGCACCACCAACGGCGGCAGTTGGGTCGCCGAAACACCGGCTGCGTTCGGCAACTACGCGGGCGTTGTCTCGGGCTCGACCGTCTACCAGGACGGCACGCCGAATACCACAGGCGTGTGGTCGTTCTTCAACGGATCCAGTGCCACGTACGCGTGCGGCGGACATCCGTCACAGGCAGCGGTTCCGTACACGCCGTCTCCGGGTTCAACACGACCGGGTGATTACCTCTACAACGAGATTCGCTCGCCATGGATCGATTTCACCGTCGACCAGAACAATCAGCCTACCGACGCGACCATGGGTTCGCTGGCCATGGACTTCGACGTGTATCATCCGCACCCCGACGACGGAGTGCTCCCGGGCTGGAGTTGGCGTTTCATGGTCAGCGGAGTGCCGCAACCATGGAGCGGGGTTTCATTCCTGACGTCATCGCCGTCCTGGTTCGGTAATTCGACAATTCGATTCAGCGGCATCGTCATTCCGCCCGGCGCGACGCAGGTGCAATTCGCGCTGTTCGCGTCGGATGGCGGCTTCAGCGGAGGCACCTTCTGCCATTCGCAGGCGCCGCTCTTCGACAACGTGCGCATCCTTCGCCTGTACAATCCGGTTCGCGTCACCAACACCAACGACTCCGGCATCGGCTCGATGCGCCAGGCCATTACCAACGCCAATGCGCTCCCGGACATGAATGCCATGTTGTTCTTCCTGGGCAACGCCGGGCCGTACAACATCAATCCCGCGTCTCCTCTGCCCACGATCACCGGACCGCTCTGGATCGACGGCTTCTCGCAGACCGGATCGATTGCGAACACGTCACAAGGCGGGTCCACAACCGCGCAGTTGAAAGTGGCGCTGAATGGCGCATCGGCGGGGGCCAACGCGAACGGCTTGTGGTTTGGGTCCGGCAGCTCCGGCGTTGTGCGCGGTCTCGCCATTGGCGGGTTCTCCGGGGCGGCGATTCGTTATGAATCCACGTCGCTCGCCGTCACGGGCTGTTACCTCGGCACGGACGCGACCGGAACAGCGACAGTTCCCAACGGAAGCTACGGTATCCGCGCCATGACCGGCGGCATGGACATCGGCGGTCCTCTCAACGAGGAGCGCGTGCTGATCTCGGCCACTGCGGGCGACGCCATCGACGTGATGGCGGGCGGGTGCCACATCTTGAACGCGCATCTCGGATACGACGCCAATGGATCCTCGTTCGCCAACGGCGACGGCATTCACGTCTACGGCGGGACGGGCACCCTGATCGGCGAACCGGCACCGACGCCGTGTGCCGGCGAGTTCACCGACCGCGTGTGGATACTGGCCGGAAACATTGTTGTCGAACCCGCGGCACAGGGAGTCTCGATCCACCAGGTGAGATTCGACTACGGGCACATCGACCTCGGCAACGACGGACCGGGAAACGCAAACGATCCGCTGGACACGGATTCCGGCGCCAACGGGATGCAGAACCACCCCGTGCTTACGAGCGCGGACAGCAACACGATTGTGGGTGACATGGATGGTTCACCCAACCAGCTCCACCACATCGAATTCTTTTCGGGAGACGGATACGAGGATGTCACGCATTACCTGGGCTACCAGGACGTGACCACCGACGGCGGCGGACACGCGAGCATCAATTTCTCGTGCGCGCCGATTCCCCCCGGAAGCATCATCACCGCGACGGCCACCGCGGGACTGAACACATCCGAGCTTGGGCCCTGGGTGACGTCCTACAATACGGCGCCGGGGTCGCCCTCCCCCCTCGTAAATCTCTACGATTCGCAGCAGCAGTTACGCGCGACGGTGCAGTATGACTACGCGTTCGCGCAAGGAAACACGTTCCTCAACGCGACGACGCCTCCTGTGCTGCCGAACCCAGGCACCTGGAATGTCGGTGGCACGCCACATTACTGGGACATCGCGACCGATGTTACGTATTTCGGGAGCGTCCACGTATGCGTCTACTATGACCCCGCGCAGGTGCCGGGACCCGAGGGCGTGCTGCGCCTGCTCCATTACGAGGGCGGCGCGTGGGTGGATGTAACCACTTCGGTCGACATCGTCAACAATGTGATCTGTGGCGCCGCCAGCTCGCTCTCGCCGTTCGTGATTGCGAAGCGGACCAATGCTACCGCCGTAGGCGATCTGCCCGGCGTGTTTGCGCTGCACGCCAACGTGCCCAATCCGTTCAATCCCACGACGACCATCAATTATGACGTGCGCCGCGGTGGCGCGGATGTTCACATCGACATCTTCGACGTAAGCGGGCGTCTCGTACGCACGCTTGTCGAAGAGCACCGCGCAGCCGGGCGCTACAGCACACAGTGGAACGGCCTCGACGACGGCGGGCGCCCGGTGGCGTCGGGCGTGTACTTCTACCGCATGCAGGCGGCCGGGTTCAACGAGACCCGGAAGATGGTGCTGTTGAAATAGAGAAAGACCCCGCCTGCAAGAGACTCGGAAAATAGAAAAGCACCCGCCCGGAGTGAACCGGTACGGGTGCTTTTCCTCTTAGCAGAGGCGCCCGAGCGCGCGGCGCGATCAGTGCGCGACGTTGGACTCGATGTACTCGAAGAAGCCTTTGCGCTCGCGTTCGGCTTCGGGCTTCACCGTGCGACGCTGGGCACGCGGGAGCGGACGCTCGAGCGCGATGCGCAGCACGTCGCGGATGGTTTCCGCGGTGTGAATCTTCAAGCCCTGGCGAACTTCGCGCGGCAGGTCGCGAATCACCGGCGCCGAGCCCTTGGGAATGATGACTTCCTTGATGCCGGCGCGCAGCGCCGCGACCGTCTTCTCGTTGAGACCGCCCACCGGGAGCACTTCACCCTTGAGTGTGAGCTCGCCGGTCATCGCCACTTCGCGGCGAATGGGGATGCCGAAGAAGTTCGACACCAGCGCGGTTGCAATCGACACGCCTGCCGACGGGCCATCCTTGGGAATGGCACCCTCGGGCACGTGGATGTGCACGTCGATCTCGTGGAAGAAATTCTTCTTGAGCGGCAGCACGCGCGCCATGCTGCGCGCGTACGAGAGCGCAATCTGCGCCGACTCCTGCATCACGTCGCCCAGCTGACCGGTGAGCGTGAGACGCCCGGTACCCGGCATGAACGCCGCCTCGATGCGCAGAATATCTCCGCCGAAGCTCGTCCACGCGAGGCCCGTCGCCACGCCGATCATGTTCTTCTCGAGAATCTCGCGCTCGGTATACGACGCCACGCCGAGGAAGCGCTCGAGGTTCTTGGCCGAGACCTTGAGACCGTCGCCGCCGCGGCCATTGCTGGCGACATCCTTCGCCACCTTGCGCAGAATCTTGGCCAGCTCGCGCTCCAGGTTGCGCACGCCGGATTCGCGCGTGTAGGCCTGGATCACGCGGCGCATGGCCGTGTCGCTGATCTGGACGTCGGTCTCCCTGAGACCGTGCCGCGGGAGCATCTTGGGCAGCAGATGCTTGCGCGCGATCTTCACCTTCTCGGTTTCGAGATATCCCGGGAGGCGGATGATCTCCATGCGATCCTGCAGCGCCGCCGGAATCGTGTGCGTCACGTTGGCCGTGGTGATGAACATCACCTCGGACAGATCGAACTCGACTTCCAGGTAATGATCGCTGAACGAATGATTCTGCTCCGGATCCAGGACTTCGAGGAGCGCCGAGGCCGGATCGCCGCGGAAGTCGCTCGACATCTTGTCGATCTCGTCTAGTAAAAGTACAGGATTACGGGTCCCGGCTTTCACGAGGGACTGAATAATTCTGCCCGGCATCGACCCGATGTACGTGCGGCGATGGCCGCGAATCTCGGCCTCGTCGCGCACGCCACCCAACGAGAAGCGCACGAACTTGCGCCCCATCGAATCCGCGATGGACTGGCCCAAGGACGTCTTCCCCACGCCCGGAGGGCCGACGAAACACAGAATCGGCCCCTTCAGCGACTGTGACAGCTTCATGACCGCCAGGTACTCGAGGATGCGGTCTTTCACCTTGCGCAGACCATAGTGGTCCTGGTCGAGCTGGCGGCGCACCTGGTTCAGATCGAGGCGCTCCTCCGAGCGGATATTCCACGGCAGCGAGAGCATGGTGTCGAGGTAGTTGCGCACCACGGTGGCTTCCGGCGAGAGCGCGGGCATCTTGGAAAGACGATCCAGCTCCTTGAGCGCCACTTCCTTGGCGCGCTCGGGCATGCCGGCGTTGTCGATGCGCTCGCGCACTTCGTCGACCTCGCTCGTCTCTTCGCCGCCGCCGTGGCCGAGCTCCTTGCGGATCGCCTTGAGCTGCTCGTTGAGATAAAACTCTTTCTGGTTCTTCTGCACCTGGCTGCGCACTTCGCCCTCGATCTTCTTTTCGAGACGAAGGATCTCCAGCTCTTCGGCCAGAATGGTGCCGAGCTGGCGGTAGCGGTCGGGCAGATCCACCGCTTCGAGCAGCGGCTGCTTGGAATCGATCTTCGCGATCAGGTGCGATGCAATGGAATCCGACAGGCGATCGGGATCCTCGATGGGAAGCACCGAGCGCAGAACTTCATCGGGAATGCGCTTGTTGAGCTGGACATATTCGGTGAACTGCGACGACACGCTGCGCACCAGGGCCTCCATCTGATTGGAGGCGAGCGGCGCACCGCTCATGAGGTGCACGTCGGCGCGCAGGTACTTCCGCGTCTTGTGGAAGCGCTCGACTTCGCCGCGCGCCACGCCTTCGACAAGGATGCGGATGGTGCCTTCCACCAGCCGCATGAGCTGGAGGATCTTCACCACCGTGCCGACCTGGTAGAGGTCTTCGGGGGCGGGATCGTCGACGTTCATCTGGCGCTGCGTCAGCACCAGGAGAAGGCGCTCGCCCTTCATCGCTTCGTCGAGCGCCGCCAGCGAGCGCGGACGGCCCACGAGCAGAGGCGTGATCATGCCCGGGAAAATGACGACGTCGCGCAGAGGCAGTACCGAAAGACTTTCGGGCACACGGAGGCTGTCGTCTTCGCGTTCAACAGATGACATGCATGGCTCCTCGCTCCCGTTGCCGGGGAGGCAAACACCACAGCTCAGTGAAAATCAGGAGGAAATGTAAACCCGGGGGCCGAGAAACGATCAAGCTTCTTTTATCCTGCGATCGCGCTGGAGCACGACCTCGGGAGCCGCGTGCTTGAGGATCGTATCCTCGCTGATGACCACCTTGCGCACATCCGTCCGGGAGGGGATGTCGTACATCAGGTGGAGCATCGTCTCTTCCATCACGGCACGCAGCCCGCGGGCGCCGGTCTCGCGCTGCTTGGCAATGCGCGCGATGGCCTTGACGGCGGATTCGTCGAACACCAGCTCGACGTCCTCCATCTGGAAGAGCTTCTTGTACTGCTTGGTGAGGGCATTTTTCGGCCGCGTCAGAATCTCGATCAGCGCGGGCTCATCGAGCGGGTTCAGGACCCCGACGACAGGCAGACGGCCGACAAGCTCCGGAATGAGACCGAACTTGATCAGGTCCTCCGGGGCCACGTTACGAAGGATACGGCTGCGCTCGTCGCGGGCATTCTTGACCTGCTCGCGGCCAAAACCGAGCACTTTCTTGCCGGTGCGCTGCTCGATGACCTTGTCCAGGCCCTCGAACGCGCCACCGCAGATGAACAGGATGTTCTTGGTGTTGATCTCGATGTAATTCTGCTGCGGGATCTTGCGGCCACCCTGGGGCGGCACGTTGGCCACCGCGCCTTCGAGCATCTTGAGCAACGCCTGCTGCACGCCTTCGCCCGAGACGTCGCGCGTGATGGAGGGGCTGTCCGTCTTGCGCGCGATCTTGTCGATCTCGTCGATGTAGACGATGCCCTTCTCGGCCGCGGCCACCGACGAGCCCGCGTTCTGGTACAGCTTGAGCAGAATGTTTTCCACGTCCTCGCCGACGTAGCCCGCTTCGGTAAAGGCGGTGGCGTCAACGATCGCGAACGGAACTCGGAGGAACCGCGCGAGCGTCTGCGCGAGGAGCGTCTTGCCCGTGCCCGTGGGGCCGAGCAGGAGAATGTTGCTCTTCTCGATCTCGACCTCGTTGGTGGTGCGCTCGTGCATGATGCGCTTGTAGTGGTTGTAAACCGCCACCGAGAGCATCACCTTGGCGTCTTCCTGTCCCACCACGTAGAGGTCGAGAAATTCTTTGATCTCTTTCGGCTTCGGAAATTCGTCGGAATCGAACAGGACCTGCCCCGAGATCTCGTCGTCGAGGATGTCCTTGCACAGCTTGATACACTCGTTGCAGATGTAGACCGACGGACCCGAGATCAGCTTGGTGACCTCATCCTGTCCGCGGCCGCAGAACGAGCAGCGCAGAATGTGCGGATTTCCGATTTTTTTCTTCACGCGACGTTGGCCTCTTTCGGCTCGTTGTGAGTTTCCGGACGGTTCATGAAGATGCTGTCGATGATCCCGTAGTCCCGGGCTTCGTCCGCGCTCATGAAATAGTCGCGGTCGGTATCCTTGGCAATCTTCTTCGCCGGCTGACCGGTGTGTTCGGCCAGCAAGGTATTAAGCCGGTCCCTCAAACGCAAGATCTCACGCGTGTAGATTTCGATGGAGGCCGCCTGGCCTTCCGACCCGCCCGAGGGCTGGTGGATCATGACGCGCGAGTTCGGGAGCCCCGAACGCTTGCCCTTCTTGCCGGCCGCGAGCAGCATGGCAGCCATACTTGCTGCCTGGCCCATGCAGATCGTCGCCACGTCGGGGCGGATGTACTGCATGGTGTCGTAGATCGCCATTCCCGACGACACCGAGCCGCCGGGGCTGTTGATATAGAGGTAGATGTCGCGCTCCGCGTCCTCCGCCTCGAGAAACAGCATCTGCGCCACGATCAGGTTGGCAACCGTGTCGTCGATGGGTGTTCCCAGGAAGACGATGCGGTCCTTGAGCAGGCGCGAATAGATGTCGTACGAGCGCTCATAGCGGCCCGTTTGCTCGATGACGAATGGTACCGGGATGTGGAGTCTTTCGGACATTGCAACCACCTTCGCGTGTTGTGCCGGACACAATATAACTTAGGTCCGGCGGGCGCACAAAAGACCAAAATTACAGGCGGCTCTCTACGCGGACTTTACGACCGCGTGATCGCGTAGAAATCGCATGGTTTTCTCTTCTACCAGGTCGCTTTCGAAGCCCCGGCGGCGCTCCGGATGGGACACCATCTGGAGTATCTCCTCGGGGCTCTTCCCCAGCCCCTGCGCAAGGAGCTCGATGCGCTGGTTCACATCGTCCGCCGAGAGCTCGATCTTCTCCTGGCGCCGCACGGCGTCCATGACGAAGTACTTCTGGATCATCCGCACCGCGGAGGTCCGGAAGAGCTCCCGGATTTCCTTCTCCCGCGCCGGATCGCTTCCCGTCCGGCCGGTGTGCCGCCTGTCTTCCTCGACCAGCGAGTCGAGATAGTTTTCCACCATGACTTCGGGAACTTCGAACGGGTTCTTCTCGATGATGGTGTCGATAATCTTCTCGTCGACATCGCGACGATGGCGCGTTTCCTCTTCCGCTTCGAGCTGGCGACGGATGCGCAGTTTCAGCTCGAGCAGTGTCGCCGCGGTGTCGTCGATCCGTTTGGCGAAGTTGTCGTCGAGCTGGGGAAGGAGCTTTTCCTTCACTTCGTTGACCTTCACCAGGAAGGTCCGCTCCGTGCCCGCGACCGTTTCGTCGCCGAAATCCGCCGGGTATTTCACCCGGATTTGTTTCTCGTCCCCCGCCTTCATGCCGGCCAGGCCTTCGCGGAATTCCGCGAGCAGGCTGTCGCTCGCGAGCGCGACCGGATAGTCCCTGGCGCGGTTCTTCTCCTCCGGCGTGCCGTCGGCGGCCAACGGGACATAATCGATAACCAGGTGATCGCCGGGCGCGGCGGGGCGGGACACAGTGTCGAACGCCGCCAGTCGCTCACGCAGCGATTCCACGGCCTGGTCGACGTCCTGGTCGGCAATGCTACGACGCGGTACGTCGACAGTCACCTTCTCATATCCCTGAAGCTGCACTTCGGGGCGAACGTCGATTTTGACGTCGAAGGTGACCCCGCCTTCCTCGAGCTTGACGTTCTCGAAGACCGGCTCGCCCAGCGGGTGCAGGTGCTCCTTGTCCAGCGCCTGCTCGTAGACGTCCGGAAGCAGGTTTCGGACCGCATCGGTCTGGATGACGTCCGCATAGTTCTTTTGCAGGAATCCGGGCGGAACTTTGCCCTTCCGGAAGCCGGGAACGCGGATCTGGCGCTGCATCTCCTTGAGCACGGCTGCTCGTTCTTTTTCCAGCTCCTCGGCCGGGACCTGAACAGAAAGTACCCGCCGGGTCTGGCTGGGGGACGCCACCGTCACCGTGAAGGCCCGCTCGGGGCCGTGGTGGTGATGATGATGGTGGTCGTGATCGTGATCGTGGTCATGCGCGTGATCGTGGCCTTCGTGGTCGTGATCGTGCGCGTGTGTGTCGGTCATTGGTTCTCCGGTTCGTTCGTTCTCATTGCCGCCCAGACCCAGCCCTGGTGCGAGAGGGGGGAGTCGAACCCCCACGAGTTTCCTCACTGGAACCTAAATCCAGCGCGTCTGCCAGTTCCGCCACTCTCGCAAGTCTTGAGAATTGGCCATTTTATGCCGGAACCGGGACACGAATGCTAAAAACGTGACCGGTCCCGGTCAAGAAAAATACCCGGCTCCCCTATGTCAGGTACTTCAGGACAATGTCCGTATAGCCGCTCGTCTTCATGCCGCTCGAGGTCGAGATCGACTTGATCTCCCCGGACGTCAACGCCCTGGTCAGCGCCGTATCCAGCCGGGCGGCCGCCTTATCGTGCCCCAGGAAGTCGAGCATCATCTGGGTGGCGCTGAGGGTGGCCAGCGGACAGATAACACCCTTGCCGGCATGCTTCGGCGCCGAGCCGTGGATGGGCTCGAACATGCTCACCTTCCCCGGGTGGATGTTGCCCGAGGCCGCAATGCCCAGTCCGCCGGAAATGGCGGCCCCCAGGTCGGTGATGATGTCACCCATCATGTTACCGGTGACGGCGACATCGAACCACTCCGGGTTCTTCACCATCCACATGCACGCCGCGTCGATGTATGCGTGATCACGCTCGATGTCCGGGTACTCCTGCCCCACTTCTTCGAAGGTGCGCGTCCACAGGCTCATGGCGCCGATGGCGTTGGCCTTGTCGATCAGGGTGAGCTTCTTGCGCTTGTTGCGCTTGCGCGCCAGCTCGTAGGCGTAGCGCACGGCGCGCTCGACGCCCTTGCGCGTCATCATCATCTGCGCGATGGCCACTTCGTCCTTGGTGCCCTTTTTGAAATGACCGCCGATACCGATGTAGAGGTCCTCGGTGTTCTCGCGCACGAACAACATGTCGATGTGCTCGGGCTTCTTGTCTTTGAGCGGGCACAGATAATCCGCGTAGAGCTTGATGGGCCGCAGATTGATGTACAGGTCGAGCTCGCCCCAACGCATGCCGCCGATGATGGCGCGCTCGAGAATTCCGGTTTCAACGCGCGGATCGCCAATGGCGCCGAGCAGGATGGCATCCATGTTCTTGAATTCGCCGATGACGCTGGGCGGCATGAGCTCGCCGGTCTTCAGGTAGTGTTCGGCGCCGAAGGGATAGTTGACGATGTCGAACTGTACGCCGTCGGTTTCGCCGAGGCGGCGGATCACACGGTGTGCTTCGTCGATCACCTCCGGCCCCACCCCGTCTCCGGGAATCACTGCAATGGTCTGCATGGCGGTTGTCCTCCCGTTCTGTACCGCAGCACTCGAGCTTTCGAAGTTGTCCATGATTTACCCGTCCTGGTTTAGTCCCAGCGCTTGATCAGCATGGCGATACCCTGTCCGCCGCCGATGCACGCACTGGCAATGCCGTATGTCTTCTTGCGGGCGGCGAGCTCGCGCGCGAGCGTGAGCACCAGCCGTGTACCGGTCGCGCCGAGCGGATGCCCGAGTGCAATGGCGCCGCCGTTCACATTCACCTTGTCGCGATCGAGGCCGAGGTCCTTCTCGACCGCGAGGTACTGCGCGGCAAATGCTTCGTTGATTTCGAACAGATCGATGTCCTGGAGCGAAAGTTTTGTCTTCTCGAGCAGGCCCTTGATGGCGGGCGCGGGGCCGATGCCCATCTCGGCGGGCTCGACGCCCACCACGTGCCAGGCCAGGATCTCGGCCACCGGCGTGACGCCGTCGCGCTTGGCCGCATCGACGCTGGCCAGGACGGCAACCGCGGCGCCGTCCACCATGCCGCTCGCGTTGCCGGCGGTGACGGTGCCGTCTTCGCCGAAGGCGGGACGGAGCTTCTTCAGTCCTTCGATGGTGGCGTGCACGAAGAAGTGATCGTCGCGCTCCACGGCGCCACGTTTCAATTCGACAGGGACGATTTCATCCTTGAACGCGCCGCCGGTCGCGGCCTTTTCGCCGAGATGCGTGCTGCGCAGCGCGTATTCATCCTGGGCTTCGCGCGGAATGCCGAGACGCTGGGCGAGTTTCTCCGCCGTCTGCGCCATGAGCAGCCCGCAGTAGCTGTCCTTGAGCGCCACCAGCAGCGAGTCCTCCATGCTCCCCTGGCCCAGCTTGAAGCCGGAGCGCGCGCCGCGTATCACGTGCGGTGCCTGGCTCATGTTCTCCATGCCGCCGGCGACG
>DATEHD010000188.1:0-9162 GCA_035279765.1 Candidatus Krumholzibacteriia bacterium
GACCAGCAGACCGTCTGGATGAGCCACGGCGACAGCGTGCGCGCCAACGGCAAGAGCACGGAGCTCGAGGTGATGGCAACGTCGACGTCGAGCGAGCTGGCGGCGTTCCACGCGCCCGCGCGCAACGTATACGCCGTGCAGTTCCATCCCGAAGTGCATCACACCACGCACGGCAGCCGCATCATCGAGAACTTCATCTTCGATGTGTGCCACTGCGAGCGCAACTGGTCCGCCGGCGCCATCGTCGAGCAGATGACGCGGGAGATCCGGGACCAGGTAGGAAGCGGCCGCGTCATCTGCGCGGTGAGCGGCGGCGTGGACAGCTCGGTGGTGGCATGTCTCGTCGATCGCGCCATCGGCAAGAATCTCTTCTGCGTCTTTGTCGACAACGGCCTGTTGCGCGACGGCGAGCGCGACGGTGTTGTGAAACTTCTCGGCACGCAGCTGAGCGCGCCGCTGGAAGTGGTGGACGCGCGCGCTCGTTTCCTCGACGCGCTCAAGGGTGTCACCGATCCGGAAGAAAAGCGCAAGCGCATCGGCAGGCTCTTCATCGAAGTCTTCGAAGAAGTGAGCACGAAGCACGGGCCGTTTGATTTCCTGGCGCAGGGAACCCTCTATCCCGATCGCATCGAGAGCATCTCGACGGGCGGGCCGTCGATGACGATCAAGACCCACCACAATGTGGGCGGACTTCCCAAGAATCTCCGCTTCAAGCTCGTGGAGCCGCTGGCACTGCTTTTCAAGGATGAGGTGCGCGCGGTGGGTGAGCAGCTCGGGCTGCCGCACGAACAGCTGCGGCGGCATCCGTTCCCCGGACCGGGGCTCGCGGTGCGCCTGCTCGGCGAAGTGACGGAAGAGCGACTCGCGATACTGCGCCATGCTGATCGCATCTTCATCGATGGGCTCAAGGAGTACGGCCTCTACGACAAGGTGTGGCAGGCGGGCGCGATACTGCTGCCCGTGCGCAGCGTGGGGGTCATGGGGGATGCGCGTACTTACGCGTTTCCGATAATTCTTCGCGCTGTCACCAGCACCGACGGGATGACCGCCAACTGGGCCGATCTGCCGACGGATTTTCTCCGTGAGGTTTCCAACCGCATCATCAACCAGGTCCCACACGTAAACCGCGTGGCGTACGACATCAGCTCCAAGCCTCCCAGCACCATCGAGTGGGAATAGCCTTCGTTGCCCTGTCCTTGGCTCAGGGCTTATACTTATTGCATGCACCGAAGCAGTTTGTACGCGGTGTTCGCAGTCATGCTGGCCGCGGCGGGGCTCATTGGGGTCCCGGCGCACGCGTCCAAGACTACCTCGGCCCTCCCTCCGGGAAATCCTGATGCCGATATTCTGAACCGGGCCCGCCTCCTGGCGAGCTACGGGGAGCCGCACCTGGCCCTGGCCGCGTTGCGCGAGCACGGGTTCATGCAGGACGCGACGACGGCCCGCGTCTCCGCCAGCCTGCTGACCACGCTGGGGCAGCCGGCGCGCGCGGAGAGCCTGCTGGCTCTGGGTCCCAGGGCCACCGACGGCAAAGAACAGTTTCAGAGCCAGTTGGTACGTGCACGTCTTCTGCTCGATGCAGGACAGGTTCCCGCCGCTCTCGCCACCATCGGCACCATGGACAGCACCATGACGTCGCCGTACGCAGCGTATCGCGACCTGATCGCCGCGCGTGCCCTGAGCCTGTCCGGCGACAAAGCGCAGGCGGCGCGCCTCCTGGAGCGCGCGCGTCCGGTGGCTCCGGCAGCCATTCGAGCCGAGATCGACGAAGCGCGCGTGGCCGTCTATCGCGCGCTCGACAACCCGCGCGCGGCGCTCGCCGCCGCCGAAGACGCCACCAGCGAAGGGGACGCCGCGTCCGCGCGGCAGCTGCTGCGCACGCGTTTCGAGATTGCGAGCGACATCGGTGATGTGGCGCAGGAGTCGGAAGCGGCGCGCACGCTGTTTACGACCGCGCGGCGCTCGCGTGAAGCGCAGGCGTGCGCACTGGCGCTGGCGGCGGACGCGGATCGCGCGGACACGGCACTCCTCGTGCTGTGCGCATCGGTGTTGCAGGCCAACGGCGAGCGCGACGCGCTGCGCGGTATGCTGCGCAAGCTCGATGCGCGCACGCTCACGCCGGATCAGAGCGAAGCCGAGCGGCTCCTGTGGGCGGAGTACCATTTCATGGGCGGCGACTTCTCGCGCGCCATCGCGTTGTCACGACCGACGTACACCGATCCGGATCTCCGCCGCCGTTCCATGCTCCTCATGGCGCGCTCGTACAAGCGCGTCGGACGCAACGTCGATGCCGCCGCCACGTATGAAGGCTTCGCGGGCGCGTTCCCCAACGACAACCTCGCAGCGGAAGCGCTGTACACGGCCGCGTCCCTGTACGAACAACTCAAGCGCGACACCGACCGCGACCGTGTGCTCGACCAGCTGCGCCACGCCTACCCGTCCACCTTCCACGGGTGGGCCGCCTCGATGGCGCGTGCGCGCGACCTCGACGCTTCCGGCGACCACGACGATGCCGCGGCCATCTTCGACCAGTGGCTGGTGCGGTCGCGTCGCACCGACGAGGCAGCGCTCTTCTATTCGTCGCGCCTGCATCTGCATGCGGGCGATCTCACGGGTAGCGACGCGCTCCTCACCGAGCTGCGCGCCGTCAATCCATACTCATTCTATGCGTGCCCCGATCTGCTGGCGCCGGCAATGGCCAACGGGGACGCGCGCGGGGCACAGCCGGTGTCGCTGCGTGCCTTCATGACCGAAGCCGCCCAGCGCCGCGACACGGCGTTCCGCCGTGTGCGCGCCGAGGTGGAGGCGGACAATCCGGACCGTGCCGCCAGCGCCGAGGCCGCGGCGTCGATCGAGCGGGCGCGCTTCTTCCTGGCCGTGGGATTTCGCGACTGGGCGGAAAGCGAGCTCGATGTTGCACGCCGGCTCTCGGCCGCGGATCCCGTGCAATCGCTCGAGCTGGCGCGCATCTTCGACGACAGCGCCATGCCGTGGCGCAGCGTCCGTCTCTACGAGCGCTCACGGGCGGGAATTCCGTGGTCGAAGCGCAAGGACAGTGAAGATGATTTTCGTTATCTCACGCATCCCGTGCCGTATCCGGTGCAGGTGGTTGGTGCGTCGGGACGCGAAGGCATTGCGCCTTACGTGCTCTACGGCATGATGCGCGAGGAGAGCTGCTTCGATAGCGACGTGGTGTCGCGCGCCGGCGCGGTGGGCCTGATGCAGCTCATGCCGGACACCGCGCGCCGGATTGCAAAGCACGTCGATCTGGATGAGCAGGCCGGCGATCGCCTGGGCGATCCGGTGGTGAATGTCTCGATCGGCTCGTGGTACGCGGCCGATCTGCTGCGCGCGGGCAAGGGAAGCGTCGTGTGGATGCTGGCGGCGTACAATGCCGGCCCCGCCGCGGCGAACCAGTGGATCCGTCCCGGTGCGGACGGTGACACCGCCATCGAGGCGGTGGAGTCGATCGACTACAAGGAAACGCGGGGATATGTGAAGCGCGTGGTCGAGTCGGCGAATGTGTACCATGCGCTGTATTTCGACGGCGCATCGGCCAGCAACATGCCACGCTGAGCGGCCAGTTTCTCTCCGCCGCGCCCACCCGGAATCTTTTTCTTACCAACTCCCGGACGCCGCGCTACCATCCCGCGGCGATGGAATCACCTCCCAACGGCAAGAATCCCATTCCGTCCCGCATGCCCATGCGGCAGGAACTGCAACGCAAGTCGTTTCATCTCGGAATGATCATCGTTCCGGTGTGGGTCTACGTGATGCCCCACACCACGGCACTCCTTGGCCTCATACTTGCTACTTTTGCCACGGTCGCAGTCGATCTGCTCCGCCTCAGTGATCGCCGCCTGCGCGGGTTCTTTCTGAGGCTCTTCCGGTCGGTGATCCGGCCCCACGAAGAAGAGCATCTGCTCGGCTCGACGCACTACATGATCGCGGCGCTGTTGAGCGTGGTCGTGTTCGACCACGCCATTGCGATCGCGGCGCTCGCGTACCTGGTACTCGGTGACGCAGCCGCTGCGATCGTCGGGAAACGGTTCGGCACACCGCGGTTCTGGGGCAAGAGTCCCGAAGGCAGCATCGCCTGCTTCCTGGTGTGTCTCATGGTCGGTTGGCCGCTGCTCGCGTCGCCATGGCTGGCGGTGGTGGGTGCGGTAACGGCGACGGTGGCGGAAATCATGCCGTCGCCTCTCGACGACAACATGCGGGTTCCGATCTTCAGCGGCATTGCGATGCAGCTCGCGGCCCGGTTCCTGCAGGGGTAAGACGACATGTTCTTGAAACGCCTGTTCACATTCATTCCCAAGAGCGAATTCTCGCGCGCGCTCAACCTGTTCAATTCGGGTGAATACCGCCGCGCGCTGGAGAGATTCCAGGAGCTGCAGTCGATGGCCTCGGATGCCGGCGACGTCGACCGCGCCACGCTCGACCTCTACACATGCGAAGCGCACGTGGCGCTGGCGCAGCAGTGCACGAACGCGGGTGACACCGAGGGCGCGCTGCGCGAGATGGAATCCGCCGTGCGCATCAAGCCCATGTTTGCCGACCTGCACTACAAGCTGGGCGTTTTGTACGCGGGCGAAAAGCGTCTCGAGGATGCCGCGCGCTCGTTCCGCAACTCGCTCGACATCAACAACAAGTTTTTCCGCTCGCGCGTGTATGTGTCGCTGATCGCCCACCGCATGGGCGACCGCGAGAGCGCGGTGCGCGAAGCCGTGGACGCCAAGCAGAGCTGTCCGAATTTCTATCGTGAGAACCTCGACGCCCTCGTGCTCGCGCTGCGCGCGGGCAGCGAAGACGAGATCTCGCGCCTCTATTCCGAGCTGATCGAGGAGCGCCCGAGCTCCGCACAGATCTCGAAAGAGCTGGCTGTCGAAGCCATCCAGGAAGGGAACACCGAGGAGGCCATCCGCGAGCTCAAGAAGGCGATCGCGCTCAAGCCGGACTATCCCGACCTGCATAATTTTCTCGGCATCGCATACGGCAACAACGGCATGGTGGATGACGCGGTGCACGAGTTCGAGATTTCCCTGAAGATCAATCCGTACTATGTGAAGGCCCGCCTCAACCTGGCGCTCCTTTATTACGAGAACTCGCGCTACGACGAAGCGCAGGCGCAGCTGGACCTGGTGCTGAAAGTTCAGCCCGACAACCAGCTGGCGAACAATCTCCTGCACGAGCTTCGCCTGGTGGGAGGCGGAAACCCCGCCAGCTAGCGCATCGCGCACGCGGCCGGAGCCTGTCGATCATGGAACAGAACACGAAGTTCGTCGATTACTACGAAGTGCTGAACGTCTGGCCGACGGCGGACGCCGACGCGATCAAAAAGGCGTACTTCAAGCTCGCCAAGCTCCACCATCCCGACGTGGCCGGTGAGACGACCGCCAAGGGCGGCATTGACTTCAAGCTCATCAACGAAGCGTTCGCGATCCTCAGCGATCCGATCCAGCGTCGCGAGTTTGACGAACGCCTCAAGAAAAAAAGCAGCAGCGGCTCGATTGCGGAGAGCCGCGAGGCGGACAAGCGCTCAGGACATCTTTCCTACGAGCAGGCCCGCGCCGCCATGCGCCAGAACCGCTACGACAAGGCGGTCGTGCTGCTGAAGGCCGCCATCAAGTATGACGATTCCAACCCGGCGTACCACAGCTGGTACGGCTTTGCCCTCGGTGTGCTGAAAACACAGCTTCACGAGGCGCGCGACGCGTGCAAGAAGGCGCTGGAAATGGAATTCTACAACGCCGATTACCACGCCAACCTGGGCTTCGTGTACATGCAGGCGGGGCTCACGAGCACAGCGATGGAGTCGTTCGAAGAGGCGATCAAGTGGGACCCCGACCATCCCGTCGCCACCAAGTATCTGAAGGACGCGAAGGGCAACAAGATGCCCAACGGTGCGCCCAACGGCAAGTCGGGCGGCGGTCTGTTCGGCATGTTCCGTCGCTCCAAGCCGGGAGAGAGACCCACCGTCGTCGTCAAACGGCACGGACCGAGCCGCACCCGGCGCTCAGGATAAAGCCCGTCTCGACACACTCCGTGTCGATCCCAGTCCGACAATAAAAATTGACACTTTCAAAGTGTGACGCCTAGGCTCGGCCCTCGAAACGGCCATGAGTCACGACGTTGCATTTGTTCCCGCGGCGCCCGAGCCGGACGCCGCGGCGGATCTCGTTTACCGCGAGCAATCGAGCGGTGGACGGGGCCTGCATCTATTGATGCAGGATGTTTCCGCGCGCGGCTCGGAATCGCGCCGGCGTTTTCTCCTCGCCTGTTTCCGCGACACCATTGCGCAGTACATGGCCACAGCGCGCGTGACCGGAGCGCACGTCTTCCTGCGCGAGCGCGTGCGCGTCTTCGATGCATTGTCGCGCGCGGTGGATACGCGGCTTGACGATTACCAGGGACTGGGTCTTTTCGTTGCGCTGCGCGAGGGCGATGCGGTGTACGTGCTCTGCGCGCGCGGTTCCTCGACGCGTGTCCGCTGGAAGGGCGTTTTCGTTCCCTTGTCGGCAGCCGGTGTCGACGGCGTGTCGGAGCTTGCCATCGAGACCTCGCGCTCGCAGCAGGATCTCTTTGCGCAAACACTTCCCGAGTCGCTGGCGCTGTACCGCGTCACGGCACTTCCCGGTGATTCCACGCCCCGCGAGCTTCTGATCGGCGGCGGCCCCGATGACATGGCGGCGAGTGTGGATGCGGTGGAGCACGCGAGCGGACGGCTTGCCGAACATGCGCCGCTCGACAGGCTGCGGCGCACGGTCCTCATGCTCAAGGTTGATGCTCCCACTGTCGGGAATCAGAAAAACGCCGCGGGTTCCGTGCGTGTGGAGAAAGAGCCGCGTGCGCGTATGTCGCGCACGCTTGCGCTCGGTATCGCGGGAGCGCTTGTGCTTGTCGCGGGAGTGGCGGGAGTGGGCTATTGGCGCTCAGCGATGGATACCGGAGCGCGAACCCATGTCGATGAAACTGCGCTCAAGGAAACCCCGCCGCCGGTGTTGCAGAAGCGCGAGATTCCCGATACCAGCGGCGAGGAGAGAGCGCCGGCACAGGCACCCGCACCTGTGCCCGAGACCAAGCGGGGTTTCGGTGTAGCCTGGCAGCAGTCATTCCGTGCGGCCGTGACCTCTTCGCCGGTGGTCGCCGGTGACGCCGTGGTGTTTGGCGGCCGCGACGGAAAAATATATTCCTACGCGCGCAGCGACGGGACGCGTCAGTGGACGTACGCCGCGCAGGGAGGCGTCGGCGCGTCACCGGTGTTCCGGGGCGGCGTTGTCATCGCCGCCGATTATGCGGGCAATGTGGTGGCACTGCGCGCGGGAAGCGGGGCGCTCATCTGGAAGCGCGCCCTGCGCGAGAAAATTGTCAGCACGCCGGCCGTCACCGGCGAGCGCATCGCGGTGGGCACGAGCAGTGGACGCGTCTATGCGCTTTCGCTCGACACCGGCCGCGTGCTGTGGAAGTTCGCAACGCGCGGTGCCGTGCGTGGCGGGATCGTCGAGTCGGGTGGGTTGTTCCTGGTTCCGTCGCAGGACGGACGCCTGTACGCGCTGGACGAAGCGACCGGCGTGCGTAAGTGGTTCCTCACCGTGGGCGGGCCGATTGCGGCATCGCCGGCCAGCGATGATGATGTGGTGGTGGTGGGATCACCGCGGGGCGACATCATGGCCGTCGACCTCGCGCACGGAAAATCCCGTTGGACCTACCGCGCCGGCGGTGCCGTCAATTCCGGCCTCGTGCTCGACGGCGGGCGCGTGTATGCCGGCGCGGCCGACCGCCGCGTCTATTGTATAGACGCCAAAAGCGGCGAGCTGGTCTGGCGCTTCGACACCGATGGTGTGATCCTGTCGCGGCCCTATGTGGGCGACGGCCGTGTCGTCGTCACCTCGTATGACGGGTTTGTTTATTGTCTGGATGCTGCCACGGGCACGCTCGTTGACCGTTACGAAACGGGCGAAGCCATCTTCTCGTCGCCGGCCGTGGTGGACGACCACGTTTTCTTCGGAAACAACGCCGGCCGCTTCTACTGTCTCGCATCACCGCAGTCCTAGCCGGTCCCTGACTTCCGCCGGAACCTGATGCAGGACGGCGGCTTGCGCGGGCGGCGCGGGTTTGCTACCTTGCATTGGTTTCACTGGAAAGGCACGCGAGCCCGATGAATCTGCTGCAGAAAATCTTCAAACCGAAATCACAGCGCGACTTCTCACGGCACAGCCCGACCCTCGACGAGGTGAACCGCCACGCGGCCACCTTCGAGGGGTATACAGAAGAGCAATTCCGCGCCAAGACCGACGAATTCCGCTCCCGCCTGGCCGCGGGGGAGACCGTGGACGACATCCTTCCGGAGGCCTATGCGCTGGTCAAGATGGCCTGCAAGGCGCTGGTTGGAAAGTCATGGGACGTGTGCGGCATTCCCATCACGTGGGAGATGGTGCCTTACGACGTCCAGATCGTGGGCGGTATCGTTCTCCATGAGGGCAAGATTTCAGAGATGGCCACCGGCGAGGGCAAGACGCTCGTCGCCACCATGCCGCTCTATCTGAATGCGCTCGCCGGACGCGGCGTGCACCTGGTCACCGTGAACGACTACCTGGCGCGCCGCGACTCGGAATGGATGGGCCAGCTGCTCCGCACGCTCGGGGTCACGGTGGGAGTCATCCAGGCCGACCAGCCCAACGAAGTCCGCAAACAGGCCTACGCCTGCGACGTCACCTACGGAACCAACAACGAGTTTGGCTTTGATTACCTGCGCGACAACATGAAGACGCGCGCGGAGGACCGCGTGCAGCGCGGTCACGCCTACGCCATCGTCGACGAAGTCGACAGTGTTCTGATCGACGAAGCACGCACCCCGCTCATCATCTCGGGGCCCGTGTCGCACAGCACGTCGTCGGATTTGTTTGCGCGCCTCAAGCCCAAGGTCGAGCGCGTGGTCGGGCTGCAGGCCCGGCTCGTCAATGACCTGGTTGCGTTTGCCGAGAAAGAGCGCGAGAACGCCGAGAAGGAAGATGAAGTCGCCCGGGCTCTCCTCAAGGCCAAGCGCGGCGCGCCCAAGAACAACCGCTTCATGAAGCTCATGAACGAAACCGGCGTCGAGAGGCTGACCCAGCAGATCGAAGTCGAGCTCATGCGCGACAAGGTGCTCACCGATCTCGACGA
>DATEHD010000189.1:0-8269 GCA_035279765.1 Candidatus Krumholzibacteriia bacterium
CCGGTATTGCACACCACATTCCGGGCGCGATCGATCTCGAGGCCGACTTCATGTACGTCCACGACGGCTGGCTGCGCACCATGGTGGGCGCCGAGACACCGTATTTCTTCAACCGCCTGGCGTTGCGCAGCGGTATCGCGATTCTGAGCTCCGGTGAGGGCCGCCAGGAATACGGATTCGGCGCCAGCATCCGCGCGACCCGCTACCTTCTGATTCACTACGCGGCGAGTGTCGACGACCAGGATGCCTTCGGCACCCAGCACCGGTTTTCGCTCGGCGTGAGGTGGTAGTGGCTACGCTCGAGCGCATTTCGACGCGCCTGTTCCAGTTCGGCTTTCTCACCCTGGCGCTCTTCATTCCTTTCTCGATTGCGGGCGAAAACATCGCCATCGGCTTCACGGCGCTGGCGTGGATCCTGTGGCTCATCGCGCGGCGCGAGCGCCCGCGCCTGTCCGATCCCCTCTTCATGGCGTCGGTCGTGCTCACCGTCTCCGCGTTGCCCTCGCTCTTCATGTCTGTGAACCGTCACCGCGCCTTCGTCGACTGGGAGTCGTACTGGCAGTTGTTGATTCTCTTCATGGTGGGCGCACACATCGCCCGCACCGGCGTGCGCGAACGTTCGTGCTTCGTGCTGATGGCTTCCGCGGCGGCCTCGTGCGGTGTCGCCTTCATTCAACGCGCGGGCGGCCTCCATGTGGGGCCCATTCACATCGGCGCGGAGCACCGTGTGTCGAGCACGCTCTTCACCATGACCTTCGCCGGCATCCTCTGCCAGCTGGCCGTGTTCGGCGCCGCGGTGGCCGTGGCGCCGCGGACGGGCCGCTGGCGCCCCTGGCTTGCGATTGCTGTCGCGATGATGTTTGCCGCCCTGCTTCTCACCATGACGCGCGGCGCATGGATCGCTGTATTCGCGGGCCTGGCCACCGTGTGCGTTCTCCTGCGCAGCCGGGTGCTCATGGTTGCGACGGCGCTGGCACTCGGTGTGATGCTGCTCTACACGCATGCCTATCGCAACGACCAGGGCCGGACGCTGGCGCTGGACACCATTGCCACCGAGCAGGCGGACCGTAACGTGGCGACACGCCTCGTGCTGTGGGACATGTCGTGGCACATGTTCCTCGATCACCCGTTGCTGGGGGTCGGGATGGGAGACTATTCGATCGAAGCGGAAAAGCGGCTGGCAGCGCGGCACGTGCGCACCACGGTGGATTCGCACAACATCTACCTGCAGCTCCTCGCTACGCGCGGGCTGGTAGGATTCATTCCCTTCGTGGTGTATGTCGTGGTGCTGGTGATGTCGCTGTGGAAACTCTTCCGCGGCGCGGCCACGGGGTCGATGGCGCGCTATTATGCCATCGGCGCGCTCGGCGCCACCGCTGCGGTGCTGGTGGGTGCGCTCACCGAGAACAACCTCGACGACGCCGAGGTATTTACGGCGTTCATGTTCCTGGTGGGAATCGCGCGCGCGCAGCTTCCGTCGGACCGCTCGGCCAATGCGGGCGTGGTCACGCCGTCGTTGAAGGGCGCGAGCGTCGCAGCGAAATGATGGCCGCGGCGGCGAACACGCAGATCATCGGCTCGACGGGAATACGCGTGCGCAGCGAGCCGAAGAACACCACCGCCACCGCGGTGTGCACAAGAATCGCACCGTAAGCGAAGAGGAGCTCGCGCCAGCGCCGGCGCGTGAGCCACAGGCCCATGAGAAAGAGCGGCATCGCGACGATCGCGTAGAGCATCCCCACGTCGAGCGACGCGGCGATCTTCCCCAAGAGCGACTGGTTGTTGAACCACCACCCACTTCGAATCCCGCTGAGCCCCATGTCGCTCTTGAGGCGCCAGCAGCGCACGAGCTTCCACATCACCAATGACGGCACCTGCCCCGGATGCGTGCGGAGATATTCGCGCCCGAGCTGCCAGGCAGCACGATCGCGCTCGAGCTCGCGCATTCCGGCGAGGCGGTCGTAACCGGGCAGCGCCTCGAGCGGCGCGGCGCCGCCGTGCCACTGCGGCGTGGTTGCCACTTTCTCGTTGTTCCCCTGGTAGAAAGTGATTCCGCCGTGTGTGGTGAGAACGGGCGCACCCACGACGCGCGCGTTGCGGAGGAGCCAGGGCGACATCACGACGCCAAAAACGGCCGCGGCAATCACGACGCGAACGATGCGCTTTTTCCACGGAGCGCTGCCGAACAAAAGCGTCGCGGCCAGTGTCCATTCGAGCATGGGAAGCCCCGAGGGTCGCGTGAGCGCAGCCAGGCCGAGCAAAGCCCCGCACGCGACCGTGCGCTGCCATGAGGCACTGGCCAGCGCCTGCGGTGTCGCGGCCACCACGATTGCGCCGAGCACGAAAACGAGATAGAGATTCTCGGTGAGCAGGTACCCGGAGAGAAAAATGAGAAATGGATTGAGCGCGGCCAACCATCCCGCCCACACACCGGCGCTCTCACCGAACCACGCGCGCGCAATGCACGCGGTGAGCCACACCGCTATCACGCCGAGAATGATCTGGGCGACGCGTCCCGCCGCGGGATTGGGACCGCCCGCGCGATAGAGGAGCGACAGAAACACGGGATATGCCGGCGGACGCCGCGCGGTGGGAGTTTCTTCCGCGGCCACAAAGCCGCGGCCGTCGGCCAGGTGGGTGGCGATGGCGTGGTAGTCCGCTTCGTCGCCTTTGGTCATGGCGTGCAGGCCGACCACTCCCACGCTGAACCCAAAACGCGAGAGCGCCGCCACGATCAGGATCGTGGACAGCGCTCGCACGGAGAACAATCGTCGAACTCGACTCACTTCACCTTTTCGGACATCACTTTGGCCTGGGTGAAGAGCAGGAGATAATCGCGCCCGCCGGCCTTGCTGTCCGTGCCGGACATGTTGAATCCACCGAATGGGTGCACGCCCACCAGCGCTCCCGTGCACTTGCGATTCAGGTACAGGTTGCCGACGTGGAAGTCACGGCTGGCCTGGTCGAGATGCGCGCGGTTGTTGCTGTACACAGCACCGGTAAGTCCGTACTCGGTGTTGTTGGCGATGTCGATGGCGTCGTCGAAATTCCGGGCCTTGATCAGCGCCAGCACGGGTCCGAAGATTTCTTCCAGCGAAATGGTGGCATCGCGCGGCACATCGCCGAACACGGTGGGCTGGATGAAGTAGCCCTTGCCCGCGGCGCGCATCCCGCCCGCCAGGAGCTCGCCTTCGGTCTTGCCGGCCTCGATGTAATCGAGAATGGACTGCTGCGCGTTCTCGTTGATCACGGGACCCATGTTGATGTCCTTGGAGTCGCTGGGAGGTCCCTGTTTGAGATTTGCCACCAGCGGCAGGAGCTTCTTCACGAAGGAGTCGTAGACTTTTTCGTGCACGATGGCGCGCGAGCACGCCGAGCACTTCTGGCCCTGGAAGCCGAACGCCGCGGCCGCGACACCCTTCGCCGCCTCGTTGAGATCGCAGTCGTCGTCCACCACGATGGAATCCTTGCCGCCCATCTCGAGCACCGCGCGCTTGATCCAGAGCTGGCCCTCGCGCTTCTTCGATGCTTCCAGGTTGATGTGCAGGCCCACTTCCTTCGAGCCCGTGAACGCGATGAAGCGCGTCTTCGGATGCGTGACGAGATATTCGCCCACTTCGCGGCCGCCGCCGGGCACGAAGTTCACCACGCCGGCCGGAACGCCGCACTTCTCGAGCACCTCGATGAACTTGGCGGCGATGATGGGTGAATCGCTCGACGGCTTGAGCACCACGGTGTTGCCGGACACGATGGCGGCGCTGGTCATGCCCGCCATGATTGCCATCGGGAAATTCCAGGGCGGAATCACCGCGCCCACACCGAGGGGAATGTATTCGAGCCGGTTCTTTTCGCCGGAGATCCTGGTGAGCGGCTGGTCGTCGGCGAGACGCAGCGCTTCGCGTCCATAGAATTCGAGAAAGTCGATGGTCTCGGCCACGTCGGCGTCGGCTTCCACCCAGCTCTTCCCCACTTCGAACACCATCCACGCCGCGTATTCGTACTTGTTGTCGCGGATCATGTGCGCCGCCTTGAAGAGCAGCGTGGCGCGATCCTCGACGGGCACCTTGCGCCATTTCTCGAACGCCTTGAGTGCGGCCTGCATCGCCTGCTCGGCGTGCGGCTCGTGGCCCTCGGCAACCGAACCGACGACGGTGTCCGGGTCCGACGGATCCAGCGAATGAATGGTCTTGTCCGTCATTACCTTCTTGCCGTCGATGACCAGCGGATATTCCTTGCCGAGCTGCGCGCGCACGACGTCGATGGCGTGCTGCATCCGCGCCGCGACCGGCGGATCGTTGAAGTCGGAGAGGGCCTCATTCACAAACGGCGTGGGCATGGAGATCTCCTCGATGTGGTGATGAAGAAATGAGCAACTCGATTTGGACAGCCGCGGAAGGTCAAGTTTTGGGCGGCCCGTTGACAGCGCCTAATATAAGGAATGTTTTGGACGGGTGTAAACGCCCAAAAATGGGTGCCACGGCCCACGCCGGCGCCAATAAATGCTTGCTGCACTGGCGGTTGCTTGCTTACCGTGGGTCGCGTGGCGCGCGTTCACAACGAATTTGTATCCGTCCGCTACGCCGAAACCGACCGCATGGGCGTTGCGCACCACTCGAGCTACCTGCTGTGGTTCGAGCTCGCGCGCACCGGGCTTTTGCGCGAAGCCGGACACTCCTACCGCGACCTGGAGAGCAACGGCGTCCGCCTTCCCGTTCTCGAGTACGGCTGCAAATTCTTGAAGAGCGCCGATTACGACGACGCACTGCGCATCGAGACAACTGTGCGCGACGTGCGCAGCCGCACCATCACCTTCGCCTACACAGTCCACCGCGGCGGCGAGTTGCTCGCCGAAGGATTCACGCATCACGTGTGCGTGGACGACAATCACAAGCCGCGTCGCTTTCCGGATGCCGTCATGGCGGCGCTCGAACTGTTCCACTCCGCCTAAGCCCGGCGCTGGACAAGAAAACATCCCGAGGGCGCTTCGGTCGTTTCTTCCCACTCCACATCGACGCGACTCACGCTCGCCGCGGGAGGTCCCACGCGCACGAACGCGAGCGCCCGTTCGCACGCATCGCGCGTGCCGATGAAACAACACTCGACGCTGCCGTCGGAGTGGTTCCGGACCCAGCCCGAAAGCCCCAGTGCTGCCGCCTCCTGCCGCGTGCTCTCGCGGAAGAACACGCCCTGCACCCGCCCGTGCACGCGCGCGGTGAGCTTCCAGTGTGTTTGCGATGAGCGCATGCTCAGAGGTCGAAGATGATGCGGGCGCGGTAGCCCGTTGCGGTTGCTTCCAGCAAGAGGTCGTGGTACGTCGCCGCCTTGACGTCGAAGCGAAGCGCGTGCCGCGCGGGATCCAGCGGCTCACCCAAGACGACGCCGCTTGCCACAACGTCCTCCGACACAACCACATCGGCAGCGGCGTAGAGTTCTGCATGCGTGCTGGAAGCGAGAATTACCGCGGAAAGCCAGTCCACGAGGAGATCCTGCGGGCTGGCCGCCTGTACTTCAATCCGGCGCGAGCAGGAAGGCGCAACCTTACTCCATGTCATCAGCGCACAGAGTCCGCTCGTGGCGTTGACAAGCAGGTCCGCGACCGTCGGGCCCCACAGCTCGAGACCGATATCGCCGGAGTGATCGACTTCGCGAAAACCACGGGCCGCTGTCTCATCCGCGGCCATGTCACACCGTGTAGCGCGCTGCCACCGGGAAGCGGCGGCCCACGCCGAATGCCTTCGACGTGACCTTGATGCCGGGTGCGGCCTGGCGGCGCTTGTACTCGTTCACGCGCACGGCGCGCACAATCCATTCCACCGTGTTGCGATCATAACCGCGCGCGACGATCTCATCCGCGCACAGTCCCTCTTCGAGATAAAGGTCGAGGATGGGGTCGAGTATGTCGTAAGGCGGCAGCGTGTCGGAATCCTTCTGATGGGGACGAAGCTCCGCGGAGGGCGCCTTCTCGATGGACGAGCGCGGAATGATCTCGCGCTCGCGGTTGTAGAGCGCGGCCAGGCGATACACCTCGGTCTTCGGAATGTCGGAAATAAGCGCCAGGCCGCCACTCATGTCGCCATAGAGCGTGCAGTATCCGACGGCGAGCTCGCTCTTGTTGCCTGTCGACAACACGAGATGGCCGAACTTGTTGGAGATGGCCATGAGCAGGTTACCGCGAATGCGCGCCTGGATGTTCTCTTCGGTGACATCGCGGGTGCGGTCAGCGAACGCGCCCGACAGGGCGCGATCATAAGCGGACATCACATCGGCAATCGGTATTACACGCAACTCCACACCCAGGTTTGCGGCCAGAGAACGTGCGTCTTCGAGGCTCCCCGCGGACGAGAAGGGCGACGGCATGGCGACGCCGAGCACATTCGACGCGCCGAGCGCTTCGGCGGCGAGGCACAACGTCACCGCCGAATCGATGCCACCGGAGAGTCCCACCAGCGCGCGGTTGAAGCCGCACTTGGCGAAGTAGTCGCGCGCGCCGAGCACGAGCGCGCGGCGGATGCTCTCCGTTTCCGCGACCGGCTGATAGCGTTCCGATGTGCCCTGCGCAGCGGTATCGACAACTGTCAGGCCTTCTTCGAAGGCCGGCAGCACCGCCACCATGTGGCCGCGCGCATCGACCAAGAGGCTGCGTCCGTCGAACACGAGCTCGTCGTTGGCACCGACAAGATTCACGAACACGAAGGGCGTGTGGTGGCGGCGCGCATGGCTCGACATCAGCTCGGCGCGAAATGCTTCCTTCCCCAACGAGAAGGGCGAGGCCGAAATGTTGATCATCAGGCGGGCGCCGCGCGCAGCGAGCATTTCTACAGGATCGACTGCATAGCGACGCCGGCGAAAGAGCTGCTTGTCGTTCCACGCATCCTCGCAGATGGAGAGGCCGATGCGTTCGCCCATGAAGTCGAACGGCTCGCAGGTTTCGGCGGGCTCGAAATAGCGCGCCTCGTCGAAGACGTCGTACGTGGGAAGCAGGAGCTTGTCGTGGCGATGCAGAACGCGGCCGTTGGCGATCATCACCGCGGAGTTGGTGACGCCCTTGCCAGTCTCGGCGCTCGAGGGGAGCGGCAGTCCGACGATCACGGCCGGAGTCGCACCGCCGGCGGTGGCGGCGCGGATGCGCTCGAGGCCGCCTTCGCACTGGCGAATGAAGGCCGCACGCTCAACCAGGTCGCGGGGCGGGTAGCCCGACACGCACAGCTCGGGGAACACCACGATGTCGGCACGCTCGCGCCGGGCCCGGTCGGTGGCCTCGAGAACACGCGTCACATTGCCGTCCACGTCCCCGACGATGGTATTGAGCTGCGCGAGGGCTATCCGCATTCGACCCGGAGTATAAACCGAACCGCGCGCCGGCGAAAACCAATGCGAAAGACCTGGAGCCCCACGCCGCCATGGGAACTGGCAGAAAATACGGCCGTTGCGGCGTCGTGCGGGTTGACGCCGCGTCCGTCGACAGTTACGATTCAGGAGCCTGTATCCCCGCCCCGAAGTTGTGCTATCGGCGCATTTCTGCCGGAATGATGCCCTTTTGGAGGGATGGAACCGTGCACGACGCCATTGAGGCTCTGTCCGAGACTCGCCGCGAGATTCTGCTCCACATCAAGCACCGCGGCGGCGCCACCATCGCCGAGCTGGCCGCCCACCTCGGAATCTCCGACGAGGGAACGCGGCAGCACCTGATCTATCTCGAGCGCAACGGCTGGATCCTCCGCCGCGACACCGGCGCCGCCGGGCGCTCGGGCCGTCCCGCGTCGATTTATCACGTGAGTCCGCAGGGCGAGGTGTTCTTCCCCAAGCAGTACGAGGCGCTCACGGTGGCGCTGTTGGACACCGTGCTCGAGCTCTACGGCGAAGAAGCCATCCATGCCGCGCTCGCCCGCATCACCGACGCGAAGGTGGAGGCGTGGGCGCCGCGCCTGGAAGGAAAGACGCTGCGCGAAAAGCTCGACCTCTTGAAAAACTATTACCAGGATGGCGACGAGTTCGTGAGCGTCACGCCCAACGGCAATTCGTCCATTGTGGAGCGCAATTGCCCGTTCCTGAATGTGGCGCAGTCGCGCCCGGCGCTGTGCAGCACGACGGTGAGCGTGCTCACCCGTCTTCTCGGCTTCCAGGTGGAGCGGCGCCAGTCGTTCCAGAACGGTGACGGGTGTTGCGAGTTCGTCGTCCGCACCGACCGCCCCGTCGATACGTCATTCATCTTCGAATTGGAACCCAACCACTCGGGCGACAAGAACAACCACTAGCCCGATGTCCATGA
>DATEHD010000190.1:0-2154 GCA_035279765.1 Candidatus Krumholzibacteriia bacterium
GCACGCCACCGAAAACGTGGGCGACAGCACGGCGATGGAGCTTCAAGTCGAGCTGAAGTAGCGGGGGCGGCTATGCACGCTCGCGTTCGCCGCGGCGAAGGTAGCTGTCGTTCTTCGTCAGCCAGTCGGTGCGGATGGGCGAAAAGATGTCGACATCCAGCGTATCTTCGAGGGCCACCGCGCGATGCGGCACGTTGGACGGAATCCGCAGCACCTCGCCCTTGCGCACGATCACCTCCCGCCCTTCGAGCTGGAACTTGAGAGCGCCATCGAGAATCAGCGTAAGCTGTTCGCTTTCGTGATGGTGCTCGGGCACGACTGCGTCTTTCTTGAGGAAGACTTGCGCCACCATGGCCTTTTCGCCGCTGATCACCTTGCGCGAAATCATCTCGCTCATGACTTCGAGCGGCACGGACTCCCAAGTATAGTGTTCCATTCGCAGTTATTTTACGACGAGGCGGCCACGCGCTAGAGCGGCTTCTTCTGCGCGGCTTGTTCTTCCCGGGCGATTTGAAAGCCGGTGTTCGCTGCCGGAACCCCCGCGTAGATCGCCATTTCGAGCAGCGTCTCTTTCAAATCCGGAAGCTCGAGTTCGTGCGCCAGGCCGGTGCGCACATGCATGCGGAATTCTTCCCATCGGCCGAGCGCGCCCATCATTGCCAGCGCGAGCAGACGCCGAGTGCGCTGATCCAGGCCGGGGCGTGTCCATACCGCACCCCAGCCGTAGCGCGTGATCAAGGCTTGAAAATCTCGATTGAAATCGGTGGTTTTGGCGATGGCGCCGTCGACGTGCGCGTTGCCCAGAACGGCGCGGCGAACTTTTTCGCCGGCTTGTAGCGGGTCCGGCGGGGCCTGCCAAAGAAAATCGAAGATGGCGGCGGTGAACGATTGCGGGCGCTCGATGTTGGAGAGATGCGCGGCGCCCAAGCGCACGCTGCGCGTGTCGGGAATCTCGCGCGCCAAAACTTCACCGTGACCTTCCCAGGGCGTCGAGATGTCGTTATAGCCCGCGATCACCAGCGTCGGGACGTGAATATCGTGCAACAGGCCGGTGTGGTTCATGTCGCGAATCGCGGCGCAGCAACCCGCGTATCCGACCGGATTGGTGCCGAG
Organism: Candidatus Krumholzibacteriia bacterium; assembly: GCA_035279765.1. Lineage (GTDB taxonomy): Bacteria > Krumholzibacteriota > Krumholzibacteriia > WVZY01 > JAKEHA01 > JAKEHA01. The sequence continues at coordinate 1,114 of DATEHD010000190.1, forward strand.
GAAGGTCCGGCGCAGTGAATCGACGCGGGGGTCGTGGCGCGCCACGGTTTGCGGCGAGAAGGATCGCTCCAGGAACGTTGCCTCCAGCTTGTGCATGCCGCCGCTGAAGACCGCCTGACGGCGCGCGTCCCAGTTGGACGGCGGCCCGACGTGAGGCGATGTATTCGCCAGAATCAAGTGAGACACGCGCGCGGCGGAGTTGGCGCCCAGCCATTGGCCGACGAAGCCTCCGAGCGAGATGCCGCAGTAGGCGAAGCGCTTGATCTCGAGCGCGTCCGCCAGCCCCAGCACATCGCGCGCCAGGCGCTCGATAGTGTAATCGCCGGAGGGTGCGTCCGAAGCTCCGTGCCCGCGCGTGTCGAACCGCAGAATGCGGAAGTGCTCCGCGAGGTCCAGCGCCTGGCGATCCCACAGGCTGTGGTCGAGGCCTAGCGAATGCGCGAGCACGAGCGTGGGTGCATCGTCGCGGCCTTCCAGGCGATAAAAGATGCGGGTGTTGTCGACCAGTGCGTACGGCAAATTGGTTCTCCTTGTTAGCGTTCAGGCGGCGTGACCAGCCGTTTTTGAAATACGGATGCCATGCCGAGGTAGTCTTCGGGCGAATCGAGCGTGGCGAGCGTCGCGACGGGGATGATGCGAGTGACTTCGGGCATTTCCGCGAGCACGTCCATCAGACGGCGGCCTTGCGCGGAACTTTGGGTCGTGGCTTGTTCGAGCAGCTTGTGCGCCACGTCGCGGCCCATCGCCGCGCCCAGCAACATCATCACACGCTCGGCGAAAATGACGCCGCGGGTGGCATCGATCTTGGCGCGCATTCTTGCGGCGTCTACGGCGAGGCCCTCGGCCGATTCCGTCATCGAAGCCACCGCGATGCCCAGCGCCTGAATGATCGACGTGACGATGGGCCATTCGGCCTGCCAGCCGCCCGCGCCGCGCTCATGTTCCTGCACCATCGCGGAAAGAAACGACGCCAGCAGGCCGGGGACGCGGTGCGCTGCGGCGAGCGCGACCGAGCTTGCCACCGGGTTGTGTTTGTGCGGC
>DATEHD010000191.1:0-6788 GCA_035279765.1 Candidatus Krumholzibacteriia bacterium
TCCAGGAAACCGCGCCGCGGCTGCGGCGCGAGAACCCGGAGTGTAGCGATTTGCTTTCGCCCGCGTCAATGCGCCGGCGCGAGCTCAGTCGCGCGTCAACTTGAGGATGGCATCGCGTGCGTCGGGATACGAGGAGATGAGAATGGCGCGCTTGCCCAATTCAAAGTCGCGCGCATCGAACCCGGGAGACATGGTGGTGCCCATGAGTGCAACGCGTCCCCCGTCACGCAAACGGCATCCCTGCCACACACCGCCGGGCACCATCACCTGCGGCTGCATGCCCGCCGTGATGTCACTCCCGATCACCACCGTGCGCACGTTACCGGCGGGCCAGATCTGGAGCATCTCCACGGGATCGCCGAGATAGAAATGAAACACTTCGTCGCCGGGAAGGCGATGTAGCGCGGAGAAGGTTTCCGGGGTGAGCAGATAGTAGATGGCGGTGGCGGCATCCCGCTCGTCGCCCGGCGCGGAGCGCATGCGCTGCGGGGAGCGGTAGGTCTCGCGGAAAAAGCCGCCTTCCATCGGATGCGGCTCGAGGCGCAGCAGGCGGCGGATGTCGTCGGCCGAAAGCGACACGTCACAGGTCCGACATGCCGTCGAAGAAATCCACCTCACCCGTTTCCAGCGAGTACTCGGCGCCCACGACGCGCAGTCCTTCGTTCGCAATCAAGGATTCCAGAATGGACGAGCCGTGGCGCAGGTGGTTGGCCGACGCGCGCACGTTGGCGCGTACGGCGTGATGAATGAGCGAGGTTTCGTCGCGCGCCAGCGGTGACTCGAGCAAGGGCTCGACCGACGGCCGCACGCGCTCCACGATCGAGCGCAGGTTGAGCGACTGGCTGGTCGCAGGCTGACGCAGCTCTTCGAGCGTCGCGAGAATGGCGCCGCACTGGGAGTGTCCGAGCACCACCACGAGTCGCGTCTTGAAGCGGATGGCGGCAAATTCGACGCTGCCCACCTGCGACGGCGCCACGATGTTCCCCGCCACGCGGATCACGAACAGATCACCCACGCCCTGGTCGAAGACGAGCTCGGCAGGAACGCGCGAATCCGAACACCCGAGCACGATGGCATGTGGAAACTGGCGGTCGACAAGCGCGGCACGCCGCATGCTGAACGACGCGTCCACCTTGCGCACGTCGTTCATGAAACGCTGGTTGCCTTCTTGCAACCGTTGCAGTGCTTCGCGAGCGTTAAGCATAAAGAGGTTACTTGGTGGCGTCGGCCTGCATCATCATTTGCAGGTCGACCATGGGTTGCTGGCTCACGCGCATGAGGCCTTCGTGCGGGCGATCGAGATCCGCCACCAGGCATATGACGAGGGCAAACGAAAGGGCGACGAACACGACGGCGGGCGAGCGCGACGTACCGGTGAGCCCGATGTGATACCCCATCGCAAAGAGCGCCAGGAACGTGAGCAGGTAGAGAGAAATCCACACCGGCGCCGAAACCCGCGTTCTCACCGCCAGCAACCGACGGGCATAGTTGTCGATGGATTCATTCAGACTCGAGATGAAAATGCTGACAACCTCGGAGTTGGGGTTGTCGCGCCCAACCGCGGCTGCGTGCTGCCACAGCTCCGTGTGAATGGCATCGACGCGATGAATGGTTTCCATGACGCGAACCGTTTGCACGGCCTCCACCTGGGCATCGACATCCTCGCGCAAGAGGCGACGAATCTCCGTGCGGTGCGGCTCGGGAAGCATGTCGGCGCGCAGGTAGGTGGTGCCGATCGCGTTGGCTTCTTCCATGAGCGCGGTGCGGCGGGCGTCAACGCGTGCCGACGCAAAACTGAACACGAATGCGAGAATGAAGGCCAGGAGACCCAGCGTGGAACCAACCAGCGTCCCGACGGCGCCGGCCTGTTCGTCGGCCGCGCGCGTGTGCCGGCGCCTCCCCAGAATGTAACCGCTCTCCACGGCCAGGAGCACCAGCGCAACGGTGAGAATGAAGATGCCCCACAGCGGAATCGCGTCGAGTGGGCCGTTGGGAATCATGGGGGCGTGCGCTGGCTAGTCCGCCCCGGCGGCTTCGATCAATCCGACGCGGTAGTCGCCGTCGTGCTCGACGGCCGCAAGCCAGAGATCAAATGATCCGCTCCCTGGCCCTTCGCCGGGGTTGAACTGGATGCACAGCCATCCGCGGTAGTTGTCCTTGGTGATATCCCTCGTGGCACCCAGGTCCTCGACGCCGAGGCCGCCCTCGTCGAGAGTCCAGGTGCGCGCACTCGCGGACCCGGAGGCCGCATCGCGAACCAGGTGCTCGATGTCTGTCGGGCTCATTTCCGTCTGCAGCCAGGGCGCAAGCAGCGCATGGGCCCCGCTAAAGTTCTTCTCGATCACGCGCTGCGCCAGCGCGTCGCACAACGCTTCAGCCTTCTGTTCCACGATGGCTCCCGTAATTGATGATGAATGAACGGGCACGGCGACGTCCGTGCACGCTGTATGAGAGGGAGAGTAGGACGGGCCCCGCCAAACGGGCAATCAAATTATTGGGTTCTACGCGATTTCATGGAGACACGAAGCCGGCTGCGCCGCGACGGGACGCCGCGAGTGCGCTGGGATCGTTTTTTCTTACCTACGGCGCGCCCGGCGCCGCCGCGGCCGGGCCATCAGGTGGGACACGGTCCGGGGCCCCGATAGCGGTGGCCGCGGGAGCAAATGCGCCATTGCGCTCTCATAGCCCTCTCTCCCCGTCAAAATCCTTTCGCGTGCAGCCAGTTGAGCGTGTATTCGGCGAGCTCCTTCCATCCGTGGTCCATGATGAGTGAATGGCCGCGGTCGGGAAACTCTTTGAAATCGGTAATAGCGCGCGAACGACGATAGGCCTTGAGCATTCCCTTCACCATCACCGGCGGAATGGTGTGATCCGCGGCGCCCGCCACCAGCAGCAGAGGCCCTCGCTTCGCATTTCGGACATCGACTCTGGTGGCGGCGCGCGGATTGAGGGGCGCCGTCACGGTCTCAAACACCGGACGCGCCGGACCCGGTATGGCGTATTTCCGATACAGCTCGTGTGATTCCTTTTCCGAAACCGCGCTCGCAAAACCGAGACGGAACTGCGGCTCGGTGAGAGAGACGGTGCGGTTGTAATTGAGCGGATTCCTGAGCACCGGTGAGGTGGTTCTGATCGCCGACAGCGGAACGTCGGGGACACCTTTGAATGGTGCCGCGTCGATGGCAACACCGGCAGCACCGAGCCCGCGCGCCAGGAGCGACTGCACGAGCAAGCCTCCGATGGAGTGACCGACAAGCACGGGCTTTGCTTCGAAGAGACGGAGCTGCCCGGTGATGAAATCCGCCACTTCGTGCAGGCCATAGCCGGCTTTGGGCGCAACCGTCCTGCGCGTGGCCTCGGGGGTCTCCGCTTCACCGGGCCATTTGGCAGCCACGGCCTCGTAACCCTTGCGACGGAAAAGCTCGATCCATGGCCGCCACGATTCCCCGTGGATCCAGAGGCCGTGAATGAAAACAACGGGGGTTCTGACGGCGTCCGTGGACATGGCACTGGCTCCTTCGGGAGATGGCTGTGCTGAAATCACCGCCGGGAACGCGGGCAACTCACAGACAAAGTGTTGAGTACGAGCGCGCTGGTCAAGCACGCCATTCTCGGGCCTAATACGTACGTGTACTTAAGCCGGCCACTGCGACCGGCGGGGCTGAGCAGTAAGCAAACGACTAATGCGGGCCGATGCGAAGCGATGCGGTGGCGACGAAGATTTCCCGAAGAAAGAAAAGCAGGCCGACGAAGAAGCACAACATCGCCGCGATGAACAGTCCGGCGACGGCGACCGGCGCGTTGAACTCGTAGAACGCGCCCACAAACAGCGTCACCACCACGGCGCAGATCAGGCAGGCGGTAATGGTGCAGAAGGTGATGGCGCGATTGATGAGCTGCGCGCGGCGGGAATACAGGCGCAGGTTGGCGTGGTGCGGTGCCAGCTGGTTCGCGTCGAGCGCAACGATGCGGGCCTCCAGCGCACGGGCGCGATCGACGATGCGCGCCAGGCGGTTGGTCATCACGGCGAGCATGGCGCCGATGCCGGAGAGCAGGAACACGGGGGCCACCGAGAGCTGGATCGCGTGGCCAACATTGGTGATGCCGGTGGCGGAATCCATCGGCTACTTCCCTTCGATCTCCGCGCCGCGCGCCGCCAAGAGCTCGCGCAACAGCGAGCGATGGCAGCGCGATTCGTCCTCGCAGTAACAGCCCACCGCAAAGTTGGCCTCGTGCGAGAGCGCGGCAAACACATCCAGCGTATGGCTGTTCTCCGGTGTATTCATCTCCGCACGATACTTGCGCGCAAACGCGTTCCACTGCGCCGTTGTCTCGACCGATTGGCCGAGCTTCATGGTCCCGGCGCTGGGTGCAAGATTGGGAAACCACACATCGAACCAGTCCACCGGCCATTCCTTTTTGGGAACTCCGCGTGGTGGACGGCGCACCGTGCCGATGCGAAGGCCTTCGTCTTTGCGCCGCGGCGTGTGTCCAAGTCTGACAATACGGATCGACATGGCGCGCAGAGCATGCCGCAGCGGCGAGGGCGCGTCCAAGGACTATTTCACAACCGGCTAGCGGAGCTTCTTCATGAAGCGCGCGCTGGTCTGTTCGTAGCCGAGGTGACGGTAGAACTCGTGCGCGTCGACGAGACGGGCGTTGCTCGTGATTTCGAGAAGCCCGCACCCGGCATCGGTAAGCCATTGCTCCGATCCCGCAACCAGCGCGCGACCGATTCCATTTCCACGATCCGTTTCGTCCACGATGAGCGCGGTGATACGCCCGACGGGGCGCGGACGATGGAGGACCCAGGTGCGGTGCAGCGTCGCAACACCGCTCAGCGTTCCGTCCTCGCGCGCCGCAACCAGCGCCGAGTTTCCCTCTTCGCGCCACGGAATCCAGCGGTTGCGCAGCTCGCGTGCGTCGGTGGCATGGCCGAGCGCCGTCAGCAGCCGTGCCAGCTCGGGCGCGTCGTTCTCGTTCGCTTCACGGATCGACGGCATGACAGTCATGATCGGGTGGATCGTGCCGCATTCGCCCCTCGCCGTCGACGCGGCGACGCGACACTTGCCGTGACGAGTTTCTTGACCAGCGCCGCGGGCAGCGGCTTGTCGATCGGAAAGCGCACGGTGCCCTTGCTGGTTTCGTACTTCACGAGCTCGTTCTTCAACAACTTGATGGACGCCGCGCCGGGATAGAGTGCGAGATGATTGGCGCCCGCGCCAAACCACGCGAATACCTTCCCGTCTTTACGAAATGCCGGCATCTGGTAGCTGATGCACTCTTCGGCGCCCGGCACGGCCGCGTGAATGGCACGGCGGAGCTTCTGCAATCCGGCGCGCTTCGCGGGCGGTAGCTGCGCCAGGTACTCATCGATATCGGAATGGCCCGCCGGAACCGACGGACGCGTGCGCGGCTTTCCCGACAATGCATACGACGCGGCCATCCACGCGCGCAGCTCCGCATCCACCTCGCGCGGCGACGCCAGACGGATCTCGTTGTACCACCGCCGGGCCGATGCCTGTTGCGTCTTCGCCACGCGCTCGCTGTCGATTGCGTCGTTGGACTTGAGGGTCAGAATGAGCGACGCGCGGCGCACCGTCACACCCGCAAACGTCGTCTCGCGCATCAAGTGAATCGATGTCTGCCTGGGAGCTTCACGCACCGGACCGAGCGCGCGGCCGGCCTTGAGCAGAGCGGCGTAGACAGCACGAACGGACGGCGTTGCTTTTGCGAGCTGATCCAGGTGATTAGTCATCGTCCGACCTCAATTCGGCCCACCATTCTCCCTTGTGATCCTGCGTCACCGTCACCTGCCACGGACGGCAGCACACGGGGCAGTCTTCCACGTAGGCCTGCCGGCTCCCTCCGCCTGTGTCGATGTCGAGCTCGACAGGTTCGCCACAGTACGGGCAGAAAAGCTCCAGCGGTTCGTCCATTGTCTATCTACGCTTCCGGACTGTCGATGTCTCCGAAACCTTTCTCGATCTCGCCGCGCGCGGCGAGGGCCAGCTTCTGGTAGCGCTGCGTGAACTTCTTCAGATCACGCGCCTCCATCTCTTCCAGGTCGAGGAGCGCGTTGTGTGCACCGTGGGTGGCGCGAATCAGCTCGTCGAGTTTGATCTGGATGGCCTGGGTGTCGCGGTCCTGCGTGTTCTGGATCAGGAACACCATCAGGAAGGTAATGATTGTGGTGGCCGTGTTGATCACGAGCTGCCACGTGTCGCTGTAGTGGAACAGCGGGCCGGTGATGAGCCAGCCGGCGATCAGCAACACGGCAAAGAAGAACGTCGTGGAGCGGCCGCTCCAGCGCGCTGCCGCTTTGGCGAATTGCGCATACCAACTGCGGTGATTCATGTCTGCGACCTCCAGGTCACGCGGCCACAGCGCCGGTGGGACGAAGTATTAGCGGATGAGTTCTTTCCGTCAATGGTGGCGCGGGAGCTTCTCGTACGCAGGGGGCCGCGGGTTGGCCTTGAAGCGCGCTTCGGTGGTCTCCGCCAGCCACTGGAAATACTCGCTCATGAAGGGCTCGTTGTCTTCCTGGCGCGAGATGAGCGCGATGGGCCTGAACTTGGCCCATGTCGTCACCACGAACGACCCCAGGGTTTCGTCGACGAGGTCCAGGTTCACCATCCTCTCCGCCACCAGGATCCCGAGATTCTCCATGAGCATGGAAAACTGGATGAACATGGTCTGCTCGTGGACGGGAAGTGCGCGCAGCTCCGGGCGCGTTTTGGGCATGTCGTGTGTGTCGATGTACTGGATCAGCTCGGCGAAATCGCGCG
>DATEHD010000192.1:0-3283 GCA_035279765.1 Candidatus Krumholzibacteriia bacterium
ACTACATCCGCGGCCAGCGAGACGCGCATCGTGTCGCCGATGCCTTCGTGCAGCAGAATTCCCAGTCCCACCGAGGAGAACACCGCGCCCGACAAACCCGGGCCCGACTCCGTAATGCCGATGTGACGCGGATACTGCGACTGCTTGGCGAACAGACGGTACGCAGCGAGCGCCAGCGGCACGTGCGACGCCTTGAGCGACACGATGATGTCCGTGAAGTCGTGCTCCTCGAGCACGCGGATGTGACGGAAAGCACTCTCCACCATCGCTTCGGGCGTGGGGAAGCCGTACTTCATCAGCAGATCTTTTTCCAGCGAGCCGCCGTTCACGCCGATGCGGATGGGCAGCTTGTACTCTTTCGCCTTGGCCACCACCGCCGCCACGCGATCCTTGGCTCCAATGTTGCCGGGATTGATGCGCAGCTTCGCGATGCCGGTGCCGGCCACTTCCAGCGCCATGCGGTAGTTGAAATGAATGTCGGCCACCAGCGGCACGCGGATCTGCCGGACGATCTTTTCCGTGGCGCGAACGCTCTCGATGTCGGGCACGCTGACGCGCGCGATATCGACGCCGGCGTCTTCCATGCGCTTGATCTCGTCCACAGTGCGCTGGACGTCCGTGGTGGGCGTCGTGGCCATGGACTGGATCGAAATGGGTGCGCCGCCGCCGACGGCGACGTTGCCGACCATGACCTGGCGAGTCGGTAAGTAGGATTTGCTGCTCACGCGTGTAGTCCCGTCCAGAGACCCTCGAGAATTGCTCTCAAAGGTACACTTGCCCGCGCCGCGTCTGCAAGCGCCTTTCCCATGCTAGCTCCCTGCGAGAACGCCACTTACGAAGCGAAGTCCGCAAACGAGCCGTGGACCCGCCCGGTGCCGCGCCGTTATACTTGTCCGATGCATCATCGCATTGCATTACTGAGCGTTGTTCTCGCCATACTGATCGGATTGTCGGCGGCGCCGGCGCACGCCGGTGACGTCTCGCCCGAGTTCTGGATCGGCGGCGGCGTTTCCTGGCCTGACTACCACGGCGCCTCCGAAACCCTCGGGCGCGGCGGCATCGGCGCCGTCTTTGCGGATCACTTCACGCTGGGCGTCAGCGGGCAGGCCGACCGCGACCATTTCCACTACTTCGCCGACGGCGGCGTCATTCTGCCCGAGGTATGGTTCCTGGTGCCGTATGGCCGCTACCAGTGGGGCCGTCGCGACGATCGCGACGACAACGCCTGGGGTTGGTGTGCGGGACTGCGCCTGGTTGGAGATGGAATCAGTATCTACGTGGAAGCCAGCGAGATTCTCGAACCGGAGTTCGACAAGGCACTGACGCTGGGGATCTGGTTCTAGCCTCTGAGGCCGTGCAGCTCGGTCGCGGTCGCTCGCGAAACACCCAAAAACGACGAAGCTCGAAACAGACTTCTCAGGCGGTCGCGAAAGAGGGAGTAGAAAAGCAATCGCCTGGGTCGAAGTCTGTTTCGAGCTTCATCGAAAGAATTTTCCGGCGGGTGGGGCGGGACTCCCGAACCTTTGGTCCCGCGCCCGATGCCCGAAAAACCTATGAAATCCACCCCGCCGGAAATTCTGCAAGAATCCGGTGATCGGTCCCCTCGTGAACTTTCGCCCCCACCGTCCACTCGGGCATACTGCCCGACCACCGGAAAGCAATCATGTGCACAGGCATTAAAGCGAACCCGGGATGCTGTCACAATAAGGGTTTATAGGGGGACAATTGGGTAGTTTCGGCGGCGTCTTGGCGCACGCCGGACCCATAGTAAACGGTAGATATTATAGAGTGTTCCCCCGGGAACACCCGAATTGCTACTGGGACCGCAGATAGGTCGCGAGATTGATCTCGCGGTGGTCGATCTGGAGCTTGCGCCGGATCGACTGGCGGTGCTTGTGGACGGTCTGGGACGACAGGTCCAGGGCCTCCGCAATCTGCTTGGACGAACGGCCGGCGCGGATCATCTCCAGGATGTCGAGCTCACGCGGTGTGAGCTTCTCGACGTTGTTCTTGTACTCGTTGATATCGGCGCCGAACGCGGTCTGGATGCCGCGCTCGAGCACATCCACGTCGCGCTCTGCGAGGCGGCCCTGTTCGCGCAGCTTGCGCAGCATGGGGCGGAGGAGATTCTCGAGCTTGGACGAGATCTCGTGACGGTAGATCTCCTTTTTCTCCTCGATATGTTGCAGCACTTCGTTGAGCGCCACGTTCTTGCGGACGAAATCCACCTGTTCGCGCCGCAGCGTCTCTGAGAGCTCGCGCAGCTTCTCTTCCTGTTCCTTCTGCTGCGTGACGTCGCGGGTAACCGCCAGAATGCATGGTTTCTGGCCGATCTCGAGCAGCTCCGCCGAAACCACGCAGGAGCGAACGTCGCCTTCGCGCGTTACCACATCGATCGCGAAATCGCGAACGTGACCGTTCACATGGAGCTCCTCGATCAGCTCGGCACGGCGCGCCGGATTGCGCCAGATGCCGACGTCGACGGTGCGTTTGCCCACGATCTCGTCGTGCGTGTAGCCGACGATGTTTTCGAAGCCTTCGTTTACCTCGAGAATCTCGCCGTCGATCGCCGATGTGATGGTGATGGAATCCGGGCAGCTCCGGAATGCTTTCTCGAAGCGTTCGCGGTACGCTTCCAGCCGGCGCTCGGTCTCGATGCGCGCGGTGACGTCGCGGTAGTTCATGACGAAGCCGCCGATGTCGTCATCGTCGCGCAGGTCGCGAACGATGACCTCGACGGTGCGCCAGCTTCCGTCCTTGTGCCGTGCGCGCAGCGTCCTCTGGATCATCTCGCCGGTAGTCGCGAGCTTCTGCATCGCCTCCCGCGCGCCCTCGAGGTCGTCGGGGTGGACGTAATCCAGCGGGTTGGTTCCCATCAGCTCGCGCGGCGTGTACCCCAGCACCGACTCGACCGCGGAGCTCACAAAGATGGTCTTGAGGTCGCGATCGAGGACCTTGATGATGTCGAACGAATTCCGGATCAACGCCTGAACCAGGCGGATCAGTTGTGTGGTGTCGGGTATGAGATTGTTCGTTTCTTGCATATTTTTCGGAATGGATTGGGTACGTCACCTAGGATATGCCCTTGTACAGGCCGAATCAAGCGTCCCGCAGTCAAAAAGCGTAATATCGAAGGACTGTGACCCGGGATAGATCCCTAACTATGAAAGAAACAAGGGTTTCCGACACGCTGCGCGACTCGGCCGACCGCCTTCCGGCCAACCCCGGGGTCTACCTCTTTCGGGATGAGGACGGCCGGGTGCTCTACGTCGGCAAAGCGCAG
>DATEHD010000193.1:0-2482 GCA_035279765.1 Candidatus Krumholzibacteriia bacterium
GTGGTCAAATCTCCAGCCACCTCGCTTTCGAAGGTCTCGTTGCACAACGTGGTCGGTCCCGCGTGTGCCACCAGGTTGTCGATCTGCAGGGCGCCGTTGCTCGGATAAAGCCCGTCCTCGTCGGAACCCGAGCCGTCGGTCTGGACGCGGAAGCGAATGCGCAGTGGACCCGTGTAATTGGCGCCCGGGATGATGTCGTTGACCGGATTGGTGAAGCCGGTTCCGGTAAACGTGTGGAGCGTGTGCCACACGTTGTTCGCGCCCGCATACTCCAGGTACGCGAAATCGTAGCTCGCTTCCAGGTCGTACTTGACGGCATAGCTCACGCTGACATCTCCGTTTACATTGAACGGCGTGGACTGGAATACCTGGTTCCAGTTGTTGCCGTAACCGGGAGGTGAAGCCCACGGGCACGTCTCGGTCGGAGAGCACACGATCGTCCCGCACCATACCGACTTGGTTCCGACGAGCGCGGGCGGCTTTTGGCCAGAACCGCTGTCAATGTGCATGAACGCGCGCTGCACGGTTCGATCCACCGAGACCCACCCGTCCGGCGGGATTTCGAAATCCCACGATGCAAGTACGCCGGTACCGAATAGCGCATGTGCGCCTTTGACCGCCGACGTGGCCGGCGCAACTGCGGATACCGGTGTCGAGGGTGCGAGCTCGGCGACGGGATCAGCTTTGCGCGCGACGGATCGAGAGGAGGGAACGAGCAAACAGGAGAGGGCTAGGACGACAGTTACGTGACGCAACACGGCGACACCTCCAGGGGACGGAGAGGCTGGCTGTCGACCGGGAAGTGGATGGTAACACAACGCGATTGAAAAGTCGCACGCCCGCAAGTCGATTTTTTTTGCCGCTTGCCGCGAGATCCGGATAGTTGGCAGCGTACTAAGCCCTCTGTTACTGTCGAGGGACTGCCGAAGGAGGCCGCCGACCGTGAACGACGACACCAATCTCGCCCCCATGCGCTCGAGCCTCGAGATCGCCCGCGACACGGAAATGGTCCACATGCGCACGTACATGGCGCAGCTCGGGTTAACTGACGACGACTTCGACTTCTACGGCAAGTTCACGGGCAAGATCCGCCTCGACTGGCTGGAGAAGCAGAAGGATAAACCCGACGGCAAGCTGATCCTGGTCACGGCCATGACGCCGACAAGCAAAGGCGAAGGGAAGACGCTCACCACGGTGGGCATCGGCCAGGCCATCGGCAAGCTGGGCAAGAAGGGAATGATCGCCCTGCGCGAGCCGTCCCTCGGCCCCGTGTTCGGCATGAAGGGGGGTGCCACCGGGGGCGGCTTCGCGCAGGTGCTCCCGATGGAGGACATCAACCTTCATTTCAATGGCGACATCCACGCCATCACGTCGGCGCACAATCTCCTCGCCGCGATCCTCGACAACCACATCTACCAGCACAACCATGCGCGCATCGACATCACGCGTGTGTTGTGGCCGCGGGCACTCGACATGAACGACCGCGCGCTGCGCGACGTCGTGATCGGCATCGGCGGTTCGACCAACGGCGTCCCGCGCGAGTCCACGTTCGTGATCACGGCGGCGTCGGAAGTCATGGCGATTGTCGCTCTGGCGCAGAGTCGCGATGATCTGAAACGCCGCCTCGGCGACATCGTGGTGGCGTTCGACCTGGACGGGAAGCCCGTCACCGCGCGCGACATCGGCGCCGATCGTGCCATGGCCGTCGTGCTGAAGGACGCCATCCAGCCCAATCTTGCGCAGACCATCGAGCACACGCCGGCGCTCGTGCACGCGGGTCCGTTTGCAAACATTGCGCATGGGACCAGCAGCGTGCTGGCGGCGCGTTGTGCTCTCAAGCTGGCCGACTACGTGGTCACGGAGTGCGGTTTCGGAAGCGACCTCGGCGGCGAGAAGTTCTTCGACATCGTGTGCCGGCAGTCGGGGCTATATCCCAATGCCGTCGTCGTCGTCTCGACCACGCGCGCCATCAAGCGCCACGGCGGCGTGCCGGAAAAGCCGGCCGAACTGCTCGAGCAGGAAAACATGAAGGCGTTCGAAGCCGGCCTCGCCAATCTCGGCGTCCACGTGCGCGCGATGCAGAAATTCGGCGTGCCCATTGTCGTGGCACTCAATCGTTATCCCTTCGACACGGCCAACGAGATCGCGATGTTGCGCAACTTCTGTGCAGGGCTCGGTGTGTCTTTCTCGCCCCACGAGGCATTTGCGCGCGGCGGTGATGGAGCAAGGGAGCTGGCGCAGATCGCGATGATGCTGGCCGACAAGAACCCGCACCCGGCGCTGAAGTTCCTGTATGACCTGGAGGCATCGCCCTACGACAAAGTGCGCACCGTGGCGACGGAGATCTACGGTGCGAAGGATGTTTACTTCGAGCGCGACTCACGCCAGAAGATCGATCGCTTCGTGAAGCTGGGCTACGGCAAGTTACCCGTGTGTATCGCGAAGACGCAGAGCTCGCTCAGCGACAACGCGAAGCTCATCG